>CBQVAZ010000363.1:0-4322 GCA_967720205.1 uncultured Gemmatimonadaceae bacterium
TCGCGGGGCTGGGCGACGGAGTGACGCGTCGACAGCGCCTGAATGCTGCATTTGCGGAGCTCGGACGGCGGAGCGAGGAGCTGTTCGCCGAGCTGTGGGAGGGAATAGGCGCGATTCCGCGAGTTCGACGCTACGGGCTACCGCCGGGATCGCCGCGGACGCCGACGCTGTCGTTCACTGTGGACGGGATCTCATCCGACGACGTAGCGCGGGCGCTCGCGGACGCCGGTCTTTTCCTATCGAACGGTGATTTCTACGCCACAACGGTGGTCGAGCGGATTGGCCATGCTCACGATGGAGTGGTGCGCGCCGGTGCGGCGATCTACACAACGCACGAGGAAATCGAACGACTCATCGCCGCAGTCAAAAAGCTGGCTGGCAGCTGACGGCTGGCAGCCGACGGCTGACAGCAGCTATGGCAGACAGCTTCACATAACGACTCCAACGTGGAACCTGCTCGCCCAATCAAGACGGTCAAAGAATCGCAGCATGAGTCGTCCGAGATCATGATGCCGCAGCACGCCAACAATCTCGGCCACGTGTTCGGCGGCGTTATTTTGAGTCTCATGGACAAGGTCGCGGCGATCGCTGCCTATCGCCATGCAAGGATGAACGTCGTGACCGCTTCTATAGACCGTGTGGATTTTCGCGAGCCAGTGCATGTCGGCGATCTCGTCATTCTGAAATCGAGCGTGAACTACGTCGGGCGCACGTCGATGGAAGTCGGCGTGCGCGTCGAAACCGAGAACATGGTGACGGGCAGACGGCGTCACACCAACTCGTGCTACCTAACGTTTGTGGCTGTGGATCGCGATGGGCGCCCGGTCCCTGTGCCTGACCTCAAGCCAGAGACCGACGAGGAGCAGAGGCGGAACTACGCGGCGAGCGAGCGGCGCCGCCGCCGGCTGGAGGAGCGCACGGCAGAGATGCAACGCACTAGCGAAATTCGAGGCACAGCCTAACGATGACTCGACCAAATTTCAGCGTCGAACAGGCCAATCGCATGCTGCCGCTCGTGCGGCGGATCGTGGAAGACGTCGTCGTCGCGCACGGCGCCTGGCAGCAGTCCGTCGGTCAGTTCGAGGTCGCCAGCAACACCAACTCACCCGACGCCGTGAACTTTCAGCGCGAGACCGAACGTCTCGCGCTCGAGATCGACGGCTATCTGCGCGAGCTCAAGGAGTTAGGCGTCGAGTTCAAGGGGTTCGAGCACGGACTCATCGATTTTCCGAGCGAGTCCGGCGGGCGTCCGATCTACCTGTGCTGGAAGTTGGGTGAAAGCAGCGTATCGCACTGGCATGAGGTCGATGCTGGTTTTGCCGGGCGCAAGCAGCTGGAGATGGTGGAGAATCACACGCCATGAGTAAAAAGACGATGAAGCCCTTTCAGGGACCCGACGGCACCGCGTGGGGCGTCGAGGTGCAATCGCCCAGCTCGAGCAATGCCATGGTTGTATTCCATCATCCGAACGGCAAGACCGCGCGGCTCGATCGTTATGCGTGGTATCAGGAAGAAGGTCCCAAGGCGAACGACGTTACTGCGCGGCTCGATCCAAAGCAGCTGCTGGAACGTCTGGCCGACGATCACATCGCACGTCTCTTCCGCCGCTCGATGCCGATCAATACGCGCTGGCCGCGTTACGTCGTCTCGTAATTCAATGGGGTCAGACTCCATCCATTGAATTCTGCTGGATCAAAGAAATTGCCAGAGATGTCTGCTCACACAAATTCAATGGAGTCTGACCCCATTGAATGCCCGGCCGGCTTCGGCCGCCGCCTGATCGATCGCCGCCGGATCGTCCGCGTACGGCACGTCAATCTCCATTCCGTCGCGCGCAACGACGGTCGCCGGGAAGATCTCCCGTGCCTCGCGCTCGAGCTCCGTCGTGTCGCGGGTGTAACGCGCTGAGAGGTGTGTGAGGACAAGGCGACGCACGCCGGCGTGCTGCGCCACGAGTGCCGCTTCGCGGGCGGTGGAATGGCCGGTTTCACGCGCGCGGGCGGCTTCTTCCTCCGTGAAGGTTGCTTCGTGCACCAGCAGATCGGCGTTACGAGAGATTTCGACCGTTGCCTCGCATGGACGCGTATCGCCGGTGATGACGATGCGACGCCCGGACCTCGTGGGACCAACGAGAGCGCTCGGAGGGACGCTGCGGCCGTCATCGAGAGTGATTGTCTCGCCTTTGTGGATGCGGCCCCAGAGCGGCCCCTCGGGGATCCCGAGCTCCCTCGCGCGCTCCGGATTGAAGCGGCCGCGGCGCTCCTCCTCGACGACGGCATACGTGAGCGCCGTCGGACCGCGGTGCAGCGCTGATGTCGCGACGATGGCGTAATCGCCGCGCTTGACCGCTGCTCCCGGGTCCAGCTCGTGTACCTCGAGCGCAAACGTCGGCCGCTCGGCACCTAACGAAGCCGCCTGCTTGAGGATGCGGGACGCGCCCGTGGGCCCCCACAGGTGCATCGGGTCAGTGCGCCCCTGCAATGCCATGGTGCGCAGGAGGCCTGGCAAGCCGAGGAAGTGGTCGGCGTGGAAATGCGAGAAGAAGATGTCGTTGAGGGAGAATGAGACGCCGTAGCGCATCATCTGGCGCTGAGTCCCCTCGCCGCAGTCGAAGAGCAACGTCTCGCCCTCACGCTCCAGCGCGATGGCCGAAACGCCGCGCTCCACGGTCGGGCGCGACGCTGACGTACCCAAAAAGCGCAGCAAAAGGGGCATTTCAGTAGCGGAAGATACGAAAGCCGTGTGAAACGGCTCAGACCGGTAAGTGTGATTGAGCGAACAGAGCAATTGTGCGAAAGCGCACAAATCGCCGAGGATTTACGAAAAGATGCAAAAAAAACCCAGACAGACTCTTGCGCATTGGAGTCGTCTAATGAAAGAGTAGAAAACGTCCTTGGAGGGCAAGGATGTGTTTCACGGTTGGGGACTCCGTGGAGCTATGGCGTAATAGCCCCGAGCCATAGGAGTAGAAATGACGGGATCGGGCAAGAGCAAGCGCGGCTTCGCGTCCATGGATCGCGAACGCCAGAAGGAGATCGCAAGCAAGGGTGGGCGTGCGGCGCACGCCAAAGGTACCGCGCACGAATGGAGTTCAGGCGAGGCGCGGCTCGCTGGTCGAAAGGGCGGCGAAGTTGTGAGTAGGAACCGTGATCATATGGCCGAGATCGGCCGTCATGGTGGTGAGGCCCGCGGGCGCATGTTGCACGCGCGGACAACCGCCAATGAGCAGAGCGTACTTCGCAGTGATCGGGAAGCGACTTTTCCGATTCATCGCGATGGTGTCGTAGGAGAGCGTCCCGTGCGGCGTCAGCCGCTGGACTTCGAATCCGACGAGACGTTAGCACCCTAACGACGACTAGGGGATAGGGGTTCGGGGTAAGGGGTTAGGCCCCTCCCCACCCCATCCCAAGTACGTTCCTACGTCGCGCCTGCACGACGCCGGTGAAGCCAGGCGTCGAGACTGATCGGGCCCGCCCCCCAGGCGAAGAAGAAAAACCAGATAAAGGCGAAGAGCAGCGGAACTTCACCGAAGTTCTGCCACCACCACATCTTCCCGCTCTGGCCCCAGTGCATCCAGAAATACGTCACCGCCATCTCGCCTGACGCGAGAAAAGCTGCGGCTCGCGTGAAGAGCCCAAGGATGAGGCAGGTTGCGAACACAGTCTCGAGGACGCCAGCAAGACCAAAGCGCGACATGAGCTCGGCAGTGCCATGCTGCGGACCGAATCCTCCGAACCACCCGAACAGCTTCTGTGTGGCGTGCGAGAAGTACGCGAGGCCGGCGGCGATGCGCAGGGCAGTCTGCGCCGTGATGCGCAGTCGCTGATCCAAGTCGGTCGGCACAATCCCTCCCTGAGCGTCTCGTTAGGGTGATTCCCGACTGGCAACTTTGCGCGTGGAATCGTTGTGCGCCAGCAACCGGTGTTGTCGACAGCGAACAACCATCAGCTCGGTGTCAGGTTCGCCTGTGCATATGAGTGCTTCACCGCGGACTAACGCGGACCAACACGGACAATGTCAGAACTTTCTGAGCTGCGGTCCGTATGATCTCGTGTTCGTCTCGTGCAATTCTCTCTTTTTTATCGTGTTGTTACGTGCGGAGTTACGGCGCGTCTCAAGGGGGAGCAGAGTCGCACGCTGCTTGACTTCCGGTCTGGCCATCATAGGTTACGGTCGTCCGGCCCCGCACAGGCGCGGGGCCGTTCGTTTGAATCCGGGGTGCGACCGGGGTGTATAAAGGCTCGAGCGGCCTCGGACTTGCTTGATCGGGGCTGTAGCTCAGCTGGGAGAGCGCTGCAATCGCACTGCAGAGGTCAGGGGTT
>CBQVAZ010000364.1:0-4314 GCA_967720205.1 uncultured Gemmatimonadaceae bacterium
CGACGACGCTCGTTCTCGTCGCGCTGGCGGCTAGTTGGATCCCAGCGCTGCGCGCCTCGCGCGTGGACGCGAACGTGGCGTTGCGAACCGACTGACGACTGCTATGGAACGGTGATCGACGCCGTTCCGGTCTTCCCTTCGCTGGTTGTTGTGATCGTCGTCGTGCCGCGCTTGACGCCGCGCACAAGGCCGCCCGCGTTCACCGTCGCCGTCGCGGTGTTAGCCGACGACCACGAGATCGGGCGGCCAGTCAGAATATTTCCGGCAGCATCCAACAGGCTCACCGTCAGCTGAAGCGTCTGTCCAACCGGAACTGACCCCGTGGTGGGAGCGACGTTCACGGTGGCCACGGGAACCGGTCGAACGCTCACGACAGCGGTACCGCTCAAGCCGGCGGCCGTGGCCGTGATGACAACATTTCCCTGCGACACGCCGGTCACGACGCCATTTGCGCGCACCGTTGCCACCGCTGCGCTGTTCGATGTCCAGGCGATCGTGTAGCCATGCAGCAGCCCGCCACCAGTGTCGAGCACTTCGCCAGCGAGTTGCGCCGTAGAACCGACCAGAACGTTCGAAGACGCCGGCGTAACACGAACGAGAGCTGCGGGCAGAGCGGAAACGGTGACCTGAACGACGGCCGATCTCCCCGACTTGCTGGCCGCCACTTGGGTCTTGCCCGGCTGCACGGCGGTCACGAAGCCTAGCTGCGACACCGTTGCAATTCCTGGGTTTTGCGTTGTCCAGTGCACCTGCGCACCACTGATTGGCGTCCCGGAAACGTCCATGACGGCGGCTGTCAGCGCCCTGGCCGATCCGGTGGTCATGGCGAGCGAGGAGGGTGTGATCTGGATCGACGCGATCTCAGTGCCAGCCCCGGTCGCCGTGTCGTGACACGAGACGGCGCATGCTGCGATGGAGGCAATGACCGCAGCGGACGTGTGACGCGCTCGACCGCTCGTTAGGTAGAATGAGATCATGCGTGGCCCCTGCATGTACCAGGCGTCTGCGAGCAAGACACGTTCCGGAGGCCGCCCCCCGGAAAGGGACGGTCTGCGGGACAAGCTTCACAGCACGGCTACGTGCGCAGGAACCAGTCGAGCGCTTGAGTCGAGATTGGCGGCGGCACCTCGTGGGCACCGACGAATTCGGTAAACTCGACCGAATAGCCTCGCGCGCGGAGCCCGGGGACGATGACGCGACTCGTCGACTCGATCGGCAGGATGGGGTCCAGCGTCCCGTGCGAGACGAAAACGGGGGGTTTGCCGTGCCAGCCCACATCGCGGACAAAGCCCGGCGAGTACGCGATGACGTGCGTGAACAGATCCCCGTTAGGCAGGCCCAGCGAGATGGCGTACGACGCGCCATCGGAGAATCCGGCTATGGCGATGCGTGTGGGATCGATGGCGCAGCGCTCGAATACGGTGCGCAGCGCGCTGTCGATGAAGGCGACATCAAAGGAGAACTCCCCACGAACCGCGTCCCACGTGCCGCCACGCGACTCGGGCGCGAGCATGACGACGCCTAACGCGTCGGCCCGTGTGCCGTAGGTTCCGAACCAGGCCGCCGCGTTGCCGCCCGCACCATGCAGCAGCATGACGAGCGGTACCGGTTTGTCGGGACTATAGGACTGTGGGACGTACAGGATGCCGTCGCGGCCCGCGGCGAGGCCGAGATTGCTGCGGCCGAGCTGTGCTTGGCGCGTCGGCGTGCCGGGCCGCGCGCTCAAGAGCGCCGATTCGGCGCTGGCATTGGCGGTTCCGCTGCGTGATAAGCATCCGAGCGCGCCGGCGGCGCCGGACAGCGCTATTGTGCTGACGAAGTCGCGTCGCGAGGGGAGGCGCGGCGGATTCTGGTGAGCCATGGCCCGAAATTACGCGCCGCGGCGTCCTCACGCCGCGTCAATTACGTCCTAGGATTGTCAGATTCGAGCTGTGCTGACCTATTGCGACAGCAGCGCGCGCGCCTTCTGAACCACCGGCTGCGAGCCGCGGCCGTAGTTCGACAGCACCGCAGTGGTGTAACCGCTCGTTAGGTACATGTCCAGGTTCGCGCTGATGCCGGGGAACCCGCCCGAGTGACCGACGATCTTGCCTCCTGCGAATATGCCGAAGCCGTAACCGTACTGCGGCGAGCTGATCTCGGGCTTTGGCGTCGTCAGCAGCCTAACGAACTCCTGTCCGACGAGCTTTCCGGACCGCAGCGCGACGTCGAACTTGAGCAGATCCTCCACGGTCGAGTATCCGCCACCAGCCGGCCCCCCCTTGATCACGTGCATGAAGATGTTGTTGTGCCAGCGCGGGCCGTTGGGCGTCATCTCGCGCTCGTAGCCAACAGCCAAGTTAGGCGTCACGTAGTCCAGCTCGTACGCGTCGGTGTTCACCATGCCCGCTGGCTTGTAGATGTGATCGCGCACGTAATCGAAGTAGCTCTGCTTCGACGCAGCCTCGATCACCTTCCCCGCGACGAGCATTCCCGTGTTGCTATAGGCCCAGCGAGTACCTGGCTCGAACTGCAGCGTCTCCTGCTTCGCGAGTGGCATCCAGTCATCGACGCTCCGGTACAGCGCGCGAGACGCTTTGTCCCACTCATCAGTGAAGTAGCTGCCGAGGCCTGACGTGTGCGACAGAAGGTGCTTGATGCGCACTTTGTCACCCGCGTCGCCCTGCAACGCTCCGGGAACCCACTTCGAAACGGGGTCGTCGAACGATAGCACGCCGCGTTCCACGAGCTGCGCGATCGCAACGGCCGTGAACATCTTGTTCATCGAGCCGAGGTTGAACTTAGTGTCGACCTTGTTAGGCACGTTGAAGTTGCGATCGGCGATGCCATACGCTTGAGACCAAAGAACCTTTCCGTCCTTCGCGATCAACACGGCACCGGAGAAGCTGTCGGCTTGCGCGAGCCGGTCCACGTGCGCCTTGAGCTGGGCGACAATCTCGGTGTCCGGGACTCGGGAGGCGCCCTGCGCCTGACATGCGAGCGTCGCGACGGCATTGCTCAACAGAGTCGCAGTCCAGACCACCGAGATGATTCGTCGAGTCATCGCTCCTCCGAGAAGCTGGCCGTTGAGACCTTAGTCACCGGAATGCCCAACTCCGTTGCTGAACGTTTCCGGGCGTTCTAGCGCGCGGCGTGGGCAGGCGCAGCGCCGGCCGCGGTGGCGCGCCTAACGGCTGGAGCTACCTGTGTGCCGAATAGCTCGATCGAGTGCATGATCTTGTCGTGCGGCAGCGTGCCAACGCTCATCTGCATGAGAAAGCGTTGATGCCCGAAGAGCTCGTGCTCGTGGAGAATCTTGTCGATCACGTCTTGCGGACTCCCGACGAACGACGACCCGCGTGGCCCGCGCTCCGCATCGAACCGCGATCGCGTGAGCGGCGGCCAGCCACGCTCACGTCCGATGCGTGTCATCACCTCCGCGTGGGCCGGGAACGCTTCATCGCCGGCACGCTGCGATGTGTCAGCGATGTACCCGTGCGAGTTGATGCTGATTGGAAGCTTCGCGGGATCGTGGCCCGCCTTCTGAGCCGTCTCGCGATACAGATCGATGAAGGGGACGAAGCGCTCAGGCGGTCCGCCGATGATCGCAAGCGCCATCGGCAAACCTAACGTGCCGGCTCGGACCACGGACTGCGGCGTCCCGCCAACGGCGATCCAGATTGGCAGCGGGTCCTGCAGCGGCCGAGGATACACAGCGAGATCGGGGATCGCTGCGCGGTGCTCGCCTTCCCATGTCACGCGCACACTTTCACGCAACTTGAGCAACAGCTCGAGCTTCTCGGAAAAAAGCTCGTCGTAATCCTGGAGATCATAGCCGAACAACGGAAACGATTCGATGAAGGAGCCGCGCCCAGCCATTATTTCTGCTCTGCCATTGGACAGCAGGTCCAGCGTCGCGAAGTCCTGGAAGACGCGCACCGGGTCGTCCGAGCTGAGCACCGAGACGGCGCTCGTTAGGCGAATCCTTTGGGTGCGCGCGGCCGCTGCTGCGAGTACGACCGCCGGTGACGACACGACAAACTCCGGCCGGTGATGCTCGCCGACGCCGAACACATCGAGCCCCAATTGATCCGCGAGCTCGATCTCCTCCATGAGATCGCGCAACCGCTGGTGCGCGCTGGCGATACGGCCCGTGTCAGGATCCGGTGTGTTTTCGGCAAACGTGTAAAGTCCAAGCTCCATCGATTCCTCAAACGTCTCAGTATTGCGTTTTGGGGTCAGACTCCAGCCGGGGTGAGCCACCACCAGGTGTGTGACCCCACGCGTGGTGTGTGGACCCACACCAGGTAACAGGGGTCACCACCCGCCCAGTGA
>CBQVAZ010000365.1:0-4311 GCA_967720205.1 uncultured Gemmatimonadaceae bacterium
GAATCGGCCTTGGCAGCCGAAACGGCCTTGGCAGACGAATCGGCCTTGGCGGAGTCTGATGCGCTGGAGACGTTAGGCCGAGGCGCCGGCGCTGCAGCGACAGGCCGAGGCGCCGGCGCTGCAGCGACTGCGACCTGCTGCCCGCTGGAGTGCCACGCCGTGAATTGTTCGTTTGTCGGGATCGCGATGCGGATATCGTTCGTTCCGCGAGCGACGTTGTAACTGCGCGCGCCCTCGAGATCGAGCACGATGCGCACGACGTCGGGCTTGTACTGGGCCATGCGCACGTTGGCGATGCCAGCGCGCACGACGCCGTCGTACGAATGGCCGCTGCCACCGAGACGGGCGCCCGTCAGGTCCAGCACGATGCGGTGGGGATTGGCAATGGTGAAGTCACGGACGTCGACAGGTCCGGCGACCGCGATGACAACTTCCGCGCGGCCGGATCCGGCGACGATACTCACCGCCGTGACCGAGCTTTGCGTCGCGCGCTTTGCCTGCGGTACGTCAGACTCGATAAACGCCGCGCGCGCCGGCACGCCGCTCGCGCCTAACGCGAGCGTGCAGAGGGCGACGAGCGACAAAACTCGCCTCATGGCTTCTTCTCCGTGTTGGAATCGCTGAGCGTCAGAGTTTCCTGACGGCTGTACCCGAACTCCTCGATCGTGAACGTGATCGACCTGACACCGATGCGCGCCACGCGCATGCGGCCGAGCTGCTGCCCTTCTTTCACGCGATACTGCGGGACGTCGGCGGCGGTGGATTTCGTACCGCTCTTATTTTTGCCTGCGTTGGGATCCTGCCCATCTTCGCGCAGCACGGCGATCGAGTTGCGACCCGTCGGATCGTAGGCAACGCCCACGAGACGCAGGTCGGCGAACAGCGGTCGGATCTCGCTCGATGTCATGAGCGACGTAAAGGGATCGCGACGGCCGCTGCGCTCGTACGAGAAGATCTCGCGCTCGAATGTGGGGCGCTCCGGCTTGGCCGTCGTGCCCGTGGATGTCGTGACGCGCTTTTTCGTTGTGTCAGCGTTAGGTGCTGGCTTGCTGCTCGACGTAACGGACGAATTGGACGCCGTTGCCGCGCGTCCAGCACTCGTGTCGGTCATCGCAGCCGTATGTGCATTGGTGCGATTGACCGCGCGCTGTGCGGTTTGCTTAGGGCCCATGACCGGTGACTGCGCGGCCAGATAGGCCGGCGCCACCGTCAGAGCGATGAGAAGCGCTGTAGCGCGCATTAGGACTTACCTCCGCGCGGAGCTGCTGAGGTTTTGGCGACGTACGTCTGGATCTCGAACTTGGAATCGATCAACGCGCCATCGACGCGCATCCGTTTCTGAACCGTCGCGTTCGTCGCTGGAGCGAGCGTGAGATTGACCGGGGCGACAATTCGCGTTAGGCCACCGACGTTCGCCAGGAATTCACCGAGCTGGTGATAGCTGGCCATTACCGAGACCTTGAACTTGTGCGTGTCGAACTGCTCGCCTTCGATGACTGGCTGCGGCTCGACGCCGGCCAAATCGAGTCCTGCGCGGCGCGCAGAGGTCGAGACCTGCTCCAGCAGTGCCGGCACTTCGTTGCTGGTCGGCACCAGCTGACGCATGATGTCGAGATCGCGCTGCGCAGCGACCGCCTGCTCGCGAAGCGCATCCATGCTGCCCGACGTCATCTCGCGGCGCGCGCGTGTGTTGCGCGACTCGAGCGTGTCGACGCGCTCACGGAGCGTCGTTAGGGTATTGCCCTTCGGCGTCCAGACATACTGGTAGTACACGCCGACGAGAGCGAGCGAGATGACCGTAACGAGCATCATCGCCTGATCGCGCTGAGTCTTTGGAAGGAGTCCCATGGTTACCTCACCGAGAGCGAGACGGGAGCCGTCACGATCGCGTCCGGTGTGGGACGCTCGTACTCCGCTTCGAGGGTGAACTCGGTGATTTCCTTCCCCTCGACAACAACGAGTTCTGATTTCGAGAGCGTCACCTTCTGAATGAAGGGCGACGTCTCGAGAAGCTTCATGAAGCGCGTGAGCGCCTGAATGTCGACGGTGTTGCCGACGATCTTGAAGCGCAGCGGTGCCGAAGGCATCGGATCCTGCTTCGCCTTTTCCGTTTCCTTCGCCGCTTTGTCGTCCGGCTTCGCTGCTGCTGCTGGCTGCTCCGGTGTGTCCTGCAGCGTGATCGTGGACATCGACTTGAGCCACGTGTACGGCGGCAGCGCACGACTCACTTCATCCATCACGTGCGGCCACACGAATCGATCGTTGTCGATCGATTTGATAATCGTTAGTTGCTTCACAACGGAATCGCGGCGCGCTTCGAGCTTGCGGCGCTCTGCGAGAACCGCGCCGTAGCGAGCGCTGTCGCGCAGCGCCGACTCTTCGCGCACGCCGAGCTCACTAGCCTCGGCTTGCTGAGTAAAGTGCAGTCCGCCGACTGACAGGAGAGCGATGGCCAGGCTGGAGACCGCGGTCACGAGGTAGGGGTTCTTGATGCGCTGCCCTAACCCTGAGAACGAGGCGCCGAGAGCCACTCCACTTTTGGCTCTCCCTTTCTTACCGCCGCCTGGGAGTAGATTGATTTCAATCATCGTTAGGTTCCGTCGAAGCGGACTTACGCGGCCTGCCGAAGCGCGAGGCCAATCGGGAGCATGAGAAGGGGCGCGACTTCGTCCGTAACAACGGAGTCGAGGGCGCCGTCACGAACGCGCAGCTTAGCCAGCGGGTTTGCCAGTTGGACTGGAATGCGCAGGCGCTTGCCTAGCGCTTCAGCGAGACCCGGAACCCGCGCGCCTCCGCCGCACATGTACAGCGCGCGCAGCGGCGATGCGGAGCGAGAAGACGACGCAAGGAACGCCGCCGCTCGTTCGACACCCACCGCGATTTCTTCGCCGCGGCTCTCGTTCACTGCGTCGAGATGCGGGGATCGATCAAAACCCTGGAGAAGCTGTTCGGCTTCTTCGGCGCTGACGCCGCGCTCGCGCTGAAGATCTTCGCGGAAGCGGCGCGTGCCGACCGTAATGTCTCGCGTTAGGATCGGAACGCCTTCGTCGAGCACGTTGATGTTGGTGACGTCGTGGCCGATGTTGACCAGACCAACGACGCCGCGCATCGCATCCGGGTGATTGACCTCGAACGCGTTATGCAGCGCGAAGGCATCGACGTCGACGACGCTCGGCGCGATGCCGGCATCGGTGAGCATGCGCATCTTGTTTTCGACGAGCTCGCGCTTCGCCGCGACGAGGAGGACCTGCATCTCCATGCCGTCGCCGTCGGGATCGAGGATCTGGAAGTCCAGCTCCACCGACTCCATGTCGAACGGAACGTGCTGTTCGGCTTCCCAGCGCATCAGCTCGCGCGCTTGCTGCTCTTTCACGCGCTCGATCTGAATCTTCTTGATGATGACATCGCGACCGCCGACCGCGGTGACGACGTTCTTGCCTTTCACGCCGGCTTCTTCCATCGCGCTGCGGATCGCATCGGTGACGATGCCAGGATCCATGACTTCGCCTTCGACGATTGCGTCGGCGAGCAGCGGCGTGATCACGACCTTCGTGAGCTCTGGATCGCCACGACCGTGATCAACTACCGCGATCTTGATGAGTCCCGAACCGACGTCCAGGCCGATCGTTGTCTTCTTGCGCCCGAAGAGCGACATACGTTAGGTGCGTGTGAGCGGTGGTCGGTTGAGACTCGCGAGCTTCGCGGCGTGAATCGGCCGCGTGTCAGCGCGTGAGCCAGACACTTTGACCGCATATGCGGTCGAATCCGCCAGTTACACGACCGCCATACCGGCCAAGTAACAGCAGGCTGCACGAACCGTTGCGGAATTCGGGTCCCGTGAGCGATGTCACATCGCGGCGGGGCTCAGGCATCGGGACTCGGGGATCAGGCATGCGGGAATCGGTCAATAGAGCCGAGTCCACGGCCGCAGCGCCTCACGACGCATTGGCGCTGTGCCCAGAAACGCGTTCTCCAGAGCGCACGAGGAATAGACGATCTGAGACCCGCCCGCGATTGCGGTTAGGTCCCCTGGACCCAGGCCCGTCGCGCGCCTTGTATCGCCGGCGACGACTGCGCCCCACACACGATTGCTGCCTATCGAGGCGACGACGTCGTCGCGTGCGAGGACCAGCCCGAAGAACTGTGCGCCGTTCCTCAGCTCGACGTCGCCGTCACCGAGAATGATCCCCTGCCCCGATCCTCCATCTATTAATAGGTCGCCGCGCGTATGGACGATAACGAAGTGATTGGCGCAGGCTGTCGCGCGCGAAGGGTCGCCCCAATTGTCAGCGGCCGCGGTGTCACATTGCG
>CBQVAZ010000366.1:0-4309 GCA_967720205.1 uncultured Gemmatimonadaceae bacterium
TGGTCTCGATGGCGTGCCGCTCTCGCTCTGCAGCATCACCCGTCTGCTGCTAGCGAGCGCGAGTATCATGAGTGGCACGAGTCTCTTGATGGTTTTTGCGCGATTCATTCGTTAGGCCTCGAACTGTGTCAGATACTGGGGTTTCCGCTCCGCAATCGTGCCGTACACCTCGAGACACGTGTGCGTCCAGCGCCTGATCCACTCGCAGTAATGCAGATTAGGCCGTTCCGTCGATCCGTACCGCGTTTGCGCTTCGTGATAACATCCGCCGGCGCAGATCGGCCGCGCCCAGCATTGTGAACAATCCGTCTTGTTCGCGATGTGGTGCCTGACGAGATAATCGTCCTGCAGCGAGTGATCCACGCCCTCGAACACCGTCCCGAGCTTGTGCGAATCGGAGCCGGCGAAGCGATGGCATAACGCGACATCGCCGTCCGTCGCGACACCGAGCAGGCCGAGCCCCGCACCGCAGGGATACGCCTTGCTCATCCCTTTGTGAATCTCCTCCACCGTGTCGCGCACGTTGGAGAAGCCGTGATGCCTGCCTTCCAGCGTGAACGCGAGATACTCGCGCGCGAGCTCCTGGAAGGCGAACAGCATCTGCTCGAACCCGGCTTCTTCGATCGCATAATCGCGACGCCACGACGTCGTGACGGGCGCGAAACCGACCTCCCAGAAGCCCAGCTCTCCGCGCAGATGTCTGAAGATCCCGATGACATCGAGGTTGTCGTGCGTCAGCGTCACCCGCGCGCCGACCGGACGGCGGCGGTGCTTCGTGAGCAACGACTCGATGTGTGGGCGGATGACGTCGTAGCTCCCCTTCCCGTTATGAAAGACGCGATGCCGGTTCTGTTGCTCGCGGTCGCCGTCGATGGACACGGTGACACCGACGTCGTTGTCCACGATCCAGTCGATGATCTCGTCGCGCAGCAGTGTGGCGTTGGTCGTTAGGCTGACGTCCACTTCCTTCCCCAGCGCCGCGGCCCGCTCGCGCGCATACGTGAGCGCCGAGCGCAGCACTTTGTAGTTGAGCAGCGTCTCGCCACCGAAGAACGTGAGATGCACGACCTTCTGTTCCCCGGCCTCGGCGAACATGAAGTCCACGCTTTGACGCGCCGTCTCTTCCGTCATGAACCGCGGCTTCTTGCTCGGCTCGACGACGCGATCCTCGCCGTACTCGTAGCAGTACGTGCAGGCGAGGTTGCACTTGCTCGTGACATTGAGCACGAGCGTCGTCAGCGGGATGCGCTTCTTGGGAAGTGTCGGCTTGACGGTTTCGACAGGCGCAGCGACTGAACGTATGGCGCGCGCACCTAACAGCTCGCCGATGGCGTTTTGCACGGCCGGAGCTTCGAATCGCGGAGACAGCGAGCCGACGAGTGCGTCAGGAGCGACGTCGGCGTCGCCTAACGCATCGAGCACGGCGACTGACGGATCATCCAGCCGGAAGATGGCCGCCGACGGCACGAGATAAACGTACGGCGCGCCGTCCGCATCGAACCTGTGGTATTCGCCGCGACGAAGCAGGTTCATTGAACGGGGCCTCCGGCCGCCAGATTCCAGGGATCGAACCGTATGTAGAGCGGCACCGTGACCAGCAGATGCGCGCGCGCTCTGATCGGACGTGACGTGCCGTT
Source organism: uncultured Gemmatimonadaceae bacterium (assembly GCA_967720205.1). Taxonomy (GTDB): domain Bacteria; phylum Gemmatimonadota; class Gemmatimonadetes; order Gemmatimonadales; family Gemmatimonadaceae; genus DASYRX01. The sequence continues at coordinate 1,638 of CBQVAZ010000366.1, forward strand.
GTCGGTCGTGTTGTACGTCGCTACCACCCACACGTCGCCGACGTTGTTGCGGCTGCCGGAGCGCTGCGGGTTCGGCCCGTCCACGTTAGGGGTGAAAAACCCGCGCGCGTCGATCGTGCCGACGTACTTGAGATCGTCGTCGTCGTACGTGACACCGTACTCCTCGAGATTCCACGTCACGTCTACTCGTCCTAACGAGAGATCGTCAGGTGTGTCCGGCTTTCCGTCGGCGCCGTCGTTGTAGGCGAAGGCATCGAACTGCACGAATTGCTTCGGGAAGCGCACGCCGCCCACGCGCGCCATCCCGGCAGCAGGCGTCACTTTGATGCGGCTGATCTTGTCGTAGACAGCAGCGCCTTTTGGCAGCGATGCGCCGGCCACGAAGACGTCGCGTTCTCCGATCACAGCCGCCGAATCGACGCGCACGCGCAGTGACAATTCGTCGGCTGACGAGCGCAGCACTCGCTCGACGCGCACGCCCGGACCGAAGTCGATTTGACCGGTCGAAACGTTAGGCGGCAGGTTGGCACCCACGATCACGATGTCCTGACCGCTTCCACCCTTTCGCAGGCCGCGCGGCAGCACGCCCACGACAGCCGGCGCGCCGCTGAGGCGTGTGAGCTTCACATCGATTCCGTTCTCATCGTAGCCGCCGCTGAACCAGCGCCCCGACATCTCTTGCCAGCCGGGCTCGATGAAGAGCACTTCGCGCCACGCCGAGTCGGCTGGTTTGCCCGCTTCCGTCGAACGTCCACGCCATTGGAAGCCGGTGTAAACCATCGAGCGACCCTGACGCGCGACGGCGGGGCCCCCCCCGGCAAAACGATAGCTGGCCGTCGTCACAAACTCGTCATCGGCGCCGGCTTTTGTAATCGTTAGGCGGCCCACGAAGTCGCCGCGCCCCGGCTGCTGGCCGGAAAGCAACCACGCGCCCGTAATCGGCGGCGGCCGCATCGTTGCCGACCACGCCGTCCACTCCGGTGTTCGCAGAGGGAACGTGCGCGCGAGGTGTGTGATCGCCTGCTCCATCGGATGCGGCTGGCCCGCGCTGTCCGGCGGCGGTGGCCCGAAGCGGCGAAAACCCTGGAAGTCGGACACCGGGTAGTAACCGCGATGCGTCGCGACAAGGAGCTCCCACTCTTCACGCGTGCGCCGCTGCGTGATGACGCGCCCTAACGAGTGACAGGCCTTACAAACCGTTTCGGTGCGCGTGTCAGCCGCGTAGCGATAGTCGATCGAGCGGCGTTCGCTCTCGAAGCGCCCCGGGCGCACTTCCTCGGGCGCGAGTCCCTGCTGGTTCGAGAGGTACTTCACAATGGCGCGCGCCTCTGCCGGCGCGACTTGTACGTCGTTCAGCGTCACCATGCGCCGGATCGACGTCTCCCAACCCTCGGGCGTCTTGCGCATGTACGACAGACGGCTCATGTGGCCGGCGGAATCCGCTTTGTGGCACTTCGAGCAGCGCGCGATGACGGTGGCGTCGCTGATCGCGAAGCCCGTTGTCGTGTCCTTCGGTGCCTGTGCAGCCGCGTCACCTGAGAACCCAATCGCCGCGACGACGAGTCCTAGACAACTGATATAGACCCTCTGCGGAATCACTGCGTATCTCCTCCGCTCGGACAAGGCGATCAAGCGCCCGGAATTACAGGCGCTGCGAGAAGGCTGTCAAGCAAATACGAGGACGCGCTTTGCGATGAGGAACGAGAGTACGCCGAGGAAGTCCGCGAGAGGCACTGGAGCGACGGAGCGACAATACAGCTCGTACAGGTCGGGGACCTGCGTAACCTTGGGCGCAAGGTCCACCACCTTCGCGAGATCGATGCTACGGACGTAGCGGATGCCGCGCGGGTACGCCGGCAGCGCCAAGCGCGCTTCGAGGACGACGCGGTTGTCCTGGACGGTTGGCCGCTCGACCCATTCGAGCGTGGGATTCGTCACAACGCTGATTGACTCGCGACGCTTGAGCTCGTCGAACGCCGAGCGTACGTCGGGATCGTCGCGCAACACCGCGCCGTCGACGTCCTCGTTAGGTAGCGCGCCATCGGCCGCTCCGGGAAGTGCGCGCGCCGCCCAAAAGGCCGACGCGGCGCCGTGATCTACCGCGGATCGAGCGAGCTCGACGCGAGCCTGATCGAGCGCGTCATACATCGCGACTTCGCGCGCCGCGAATAGCGCCAGCGACGGCTCCGTCATCGCGGCATCGATCAGGCATGTATGGGCGACAACGCTCCCCAACCATGCTGATGCCAGTGCTTTCTTGATCCCGAACGAAGAGAGCGGATCGACGAAGCTGGCCGCGTCGCCAACAAGGAGGATTCCTGGCGCGCAGACACGATTGGCGCGGTAGGCTGACGCGTCGCGTGCGAAAGGCGTATCGAGCAGCCTCGCACCGCGCGTGAGAGACCAAAGCCCTGTGACGCGAGCGAGCTCGCTCGTGTACGCATCGAGCAGATCAGCGTGAGCCCCGAGTTTCGTTAGGCCCGGGTCGATCATGACAGTGACGTGCCGCCGCGTCGCGGACAGCGGCACCGACCAGGCCCACCCGTCGGCGTGACTCTCGACGATCGTGTGCGTTGCGTCGGGCAACGGCCACGAATCCGCGCGCTCCCATAGCGCGGCGATGGCGAGCGTGCGTTGCGCCGGGATCGCCTGGCGCCACCCTCCTCGGCCCA
>CBQVAZ010000367.1:0-4307 GCA_967720205.1 uncultured Gemmatimonadaceae bacterium
CGGACATCTCGCTATCTACGTCGAGGATGTCCGGAAGGCGCTGGAGTATCTCGCCTTCGATCCCGGAGTGCGCGTACTCGGATCGCCGACGCTGGTGACCGGAGAACCCAACGAGGGCACGGAGTTCGTGTTCGTGCAGCTTCCATGGGGGATGTGCCTGGAGCTCGTTAGGTGGCCGCGCGTCATGCCGTACCATAACCTAACGCCGGCGCGACTAGTCGAACCGGCGGACAGATGGCCGCACGACCAACGCCCAGACGACTAGGGACACGAGGTTCGCTGGCGCTTGACGCTGTCGACCGACGTTAGGCTGAATGTGAAACGAGCCGTGCGCGCAACGCGCGATCGCGCAATTGCTCCACGAACCACTCCAGACCATGTCCTGTGCGAGCAGAACGCCACGCGACCGCGAGACGGAGCTTCGGTGCATCGGCCACTGTCTTCGTCACCAGCCGACCGGCGTCGACCTCATCCTGGACCAAGTACGCAGGCAGGTATCCGACGCCGAGTCCGTGACGGATCGCATCCACTTGAGAGTCGTAGTCATCAACGGTAAGGAAATCTTCGCTCGCCAAATCCGGGCTGGCGCTGAACGGCCACGCCGCTTGTCGCACGACGCGGAACTGCGAGAGCACGCTGTTGGGGAGTGGCTCGGTTGCGAACGCGAGTGGGTGCGTTGCCGGCACGACGAGCGCCAGCTCGACCTCGCCAAGCGACTGCATGCGGACGCCATCTACGTTAGGCGCCGGTTCCGGCGCGCCGATCACGAGGTCCGACCGCCCGGCTAGGAGGGTCTCCCAGCAGGTGGCCTGCGCTTCCGTGGTGACCTGTAAATGCGTGGACTGATGGCCGGGCGTATCATAGAAGTCGCGAAGCAGTGGATAGACCGCACTCCGCGGCAGGACATCACCAACTGCAATCGCAAGCCGAGGCTCCATTCCGGCGCTGACTTCTTTGACGGTGCGCTCGAGCTCCGCGGCGCGGCTGAGCAGTTCTCTACCATCCTTTAATAGATGCGCGCCAGCGGCCGTGAGCTTTGCGCGGTGTCCTGAGCGATCGAAAATCGAGACGCCCAGATCTTGCTCGAGTTTGTGAATCGTGTATGAGACGGCGGAGGGGACGCGGTAGAGCTGTTCCGCGGCTGCAGCGAAGCTTCCGGCGCGATCGATCGCGTCGAGAACAAGCAGTGCGTCCAACGTGACGCGAGGCATGATTTCGCCCTCCCCCAACCCTGGCACAGGCTCGCGCTAGTACCGCTGCAACAACGCGTCCTGTCGCCGCAAGACGATCGACCGCTCCGCTCCCCCGTCGTAGCGCCACGGCGTTTGAGTCACGCCACTAATTGGCGACCGGGCTGTACCATCGAGACACGACTCGTTAGCTGCCCGTCGGGGGCCCATAGATACAAGACTCGCGCGCTGCGAGAGTCACCCAATGGGAAGAGACCGATACGTGTTGTAACCTCGCCAGCACTACAACAGCACACGCTGCTTAGTTGGTTGGCGAGCTGGGCTCTACTTTTGCGACTCTGTTGGAGCGACGCGCTGTTTCATACGGCTCGCACGGTCTTTTGATAACCCGCGGTGACCCGAGTCGCCGCTTCACACATGAAATGCTTTGCCAGCAGCCTTAACAGTTGTTGCTCGTTCTCTCTCTAGCCGAAGCTGCAGCACGTTACATCGGATAACTCCGCCTTCTCATCGAGGATGCAGCGGCAGGCGCGATCGTACGCATAGTTAGGCATAACAGACCTCAACACTGTGCGACACGCCCGAGCCTGGAGGACGCCGTATGAGTCACCAGCTTTTCGCGGAAGACGTCACGTTTCTTCAGCGGTTTCTCAAGTGTTCCCGCCTCTACGCTGGTCGGATCAACGGCGCATGGGGTACCGAAACGGACGCCGCGGTCGAGCAATTCGAGATCGAAGGCCGCACGATTGCAGCCGAATTAGGCACGTTCGACTCCGTGTCAGAGCGCTACATCCGTACGCTGCAGCCCAAAGCACAACGGGAAGCGAGGGCCTTTCTGCAGCGCGTTAGGCAGGCAGGCATAGCGGCACGCATCATCTCCGGAACGCGCACCTACACGGAGCAGGAGTTGCTATACAGGAAAGGTCGCTTTGGCGACACGTCAGCCAGAGTGACTAACGCTCGCGGCGGTCACAGCAATCACAATTTCGGCATCGCCTGGGATATCGGGATCTTCGAGAACGGGAAATACCTGCGAGCTTCCAAGTTGTACACGCAAGCAGCTGCCGTGGGAAAAGCCCCCGGTCTCGAATGGGGCGGAGATTGGACATCGTTCGTGGACAAGCCGCACTACCAGCTCGCGACTGGAGTGACTGTCGCGGTAGTGCGCACGAACTTCGAGGCGGGCCGCGCGTTCGTGTAGCTCGACGCAGCGCGACGGCTACGAGTGGGCTATCGCGAATGACGTCATCCCCCTGATCGATGTGAGTGGCATTGTCCGCGACATCGTGCGAGGGATCTTCTAAGGACTAACTCGGCGCCCTTATCACGCTGCAGGCAGCAGTGACATCGACTTTGACTTTCGATGGGAGCCGATACTGGCTCCTGCCTAACGCGCAGGAGCTGTCCTCCTTGCAGCAGCACAACAGACGGCCCTGCTTCCTTTGATCGCGTAGTACAAGGTTCCGCCGTTCACAGGCGCCATCTGCGTTTCAGTGGCGGACCGCGTCGTGGACTCCGCGCACGCGGTGCATGCAACAAGCGCCGCAATGGCGCAGAGGTCCAATTGTCGTTAGGCTTTCCATAAACACGTTCGTGGCATAGAAAGGCACGCCCTCGCAGCCGTTTATTCAAACTTTGGACGCTGGTACCTGAGCCCGCGACCTAATGCCCCTTAGGCCCAAAGAGCTAACAACAAATCGCTTCTGCCGTATTTCAGCTCCGCGAGGTTGTGGGCAACCGCAGCGGTGTCTCAGCCTTCAGTCAGTCCCTTATGTGGGGTTCAGGCGAGTACGAGTAGCCAGCGCTGGCCCACGGATTCTGCCGAGTAAGATCGAGCTTGTCGTCAATCACAAGGTGGTCACGGACGTGATCCGTTCCACGTTGAAAGTCGGCCCGAAAATCCGCGCCAACTTCGGTGAGCGCGCGGTCCACAACGCGAAGATACGACGCCCGAATAGCCGAGTGGCTGGGGCTTGAGGCGTTTCCCATAACGTATTCTGGACGTGCAACGAACATCAGCGCTTTCCCTCCTTCGATCCGCACGCCTCGCACATCCGCGTTCACCTCAACGGCGTCATAGATCCATTCACGATGCCGCAGCATTTCGAGTTCTTCTGCCTGCAGCACGAAAAGCGCACAATTCATTTTCGTACCTTCTTGTCGACAGACGTTGAGATAGAGAATGCTCTCGGGATAGACACGCTCTAGACCTACCTCGTAGTAGAACGCGCGATTTGGCATCGCGGCGTTCCACCCTCGCCGCCAGCCCTCGACGTAACACGTGATGAAGGGACCGGTGTACTCATGGCCGACTGTCTTGCTGATGCTTTGAACAGATAGCAGAGAGCCGTAACCAACGACGGCGGTCTCACGGCTCTTCAACGCTATCGTGGATTCCATAGACTCGATTCCTCGGGCCCCGCCATCGCGGACGCCATCGCCAGTTCAGCGGCTCTAAGGTCCCATACAATGTCGACGACACCCTGCTGGACCGACTCAAGTGCCCATCGGTATACACCCTCCGGTGTGACTGACGCAGCCCGTATGGGTTCTCCCGCTCCGCGGTTGCTACAGAGTTCACCGTGCTCACAGTCGTCGGCGTGCAGATAGAACTGCGGCTCGTGCGAGAGACTGTAACCAGCCGCGACATAGGCAGTGAGGTCGAGCGTGTACACCAACCGCCGATAGTAACTGTGGTTGCCCAAGTGAAAATGAATGTCGCGCTCGCCGCTGTTGAAGCCACCAAAAACGTCGACGTTCAGCCAGTAGCTCTCGCCCGCTTCCGGAGTAAAGTCAAACTGAAAAGATGTCCCCGTGTCCTCAGCGCGACCCTGTTCGCTAGCGGATGCTTCGTTCTTGTGGCTCGTGTGCCCAATCACGTAGCCACCTTTGCGAGTGCCGTATCTGATGGTAAACCGGTCCGCGCAGCGGTTGCTCCACGCGAAGCGCGCAGTGCGTCTTAGCGTGGCATAGTTGTCGAACTCGACGGGTCGAGGGTTCTTCTCGCTTGGCGTATGGATTGTCTGCGACTGACGCGGCTCAACTCGCAGGATCGTTTCATACGACTCAATCTCAAATCGATGAGAGTGACCGCCAGCATCGAGGAGGATTTCAGCA
>CBQVAZ010000368.1:0-4293 GCA_967720205.1 uncultured Gemmatimonadaceae bacterium
CGGTTCGAGATATCGTGCGCCGAGCAACGAGCCGCAGTCTACTGGTTCAAAACCGATCTCGCGTATCAAGCGCCTAACGACTCGGTTCGCGACGTTGTCGTTTCCACAGTAGCAGACCGCTGGTTTTTCGGTCAATATGTCCGCTCCAGCTCTAAGCAGCTCCGATGGGACCGTGTTGAACGCCTTCACAACTCGCGCTCCGCGTGCGCGCTTCGCGATGATCTCGCCACCTGATACTCGGAGACCCACCGCCAGAGCGTCATCCGAGGGGTTCATCGGGTTCGTGCAATCGATCAGCACTTTCCCTCGTAGGCTTCCGGCCGCGCGCAGCAGCTTGGGCACGTGAGTCCAATGCACGGCGAGTAGCACCACCTTGGCACCACGCACTGCGTCCGCAGGTGAGGCGGCGCGAGCTCGCGCACCGCCAGAGCGCGCCAGCCGTTCGAGCTTCTTGGGATCGCGAGAATAGCTAAAGGCAACCTCGTGTCCGGCTTTCGCGAAGAGACGACCGAGGGCGCCGCCCATGTTTCCCGATCCAAGAATCGCGATGCGCATAACGACTAACTCGTCGTCGTCGACGATTCATTCGTACCGAGCCGTGGTCGCTGTGCCATCCACGTCACGGCATCCCACGCGTTATGGATCCCGATGAACAAGAGAAACACTGTGATCGCACCGACCCAGAAAAGCGCGGCAACGGGATGGCTACGAAGCAGTAGCGCGGCGAGGAGCAGCGTGGGATACGCGAGGAGGGGGAAGGTGAAGTGCCACAGCCAATCCTCGAGCACAGGCTTGTAGTCCCGCTGCCGCCGAGCGTGCCTAACGATATTGATTGTGTACAAGGTGCCACACAAACCGCATGCGGCGAGTACGAGGCCCGCGTTCGTGAGCGAGTGCCAGGGCGCGCTCAGGATCGCGGACACGAGCAGCACCGCACCGAAGTGCACGATCGTCGGGGTGCCGAACGCTCGCAGTGCCGTGCCGCCTCCGATCACGTTCATCTCGGCGCCGAGTACTATGACAACGAACTGTAGACCAGTGAGCGCGGCGCCCGAGGAACCGACGATGACATAGAAGCTCTCCCACGCGGCGAGCGGCGATAGCGCGACTTCTTGTAGCATGATTCTCCCGAGCTAATGTGTTTGCGAGAGCCTAACGAGCACCTACGCGAGCGTCCGCGCGACAGACTGCGCCGCCCGATGTCCGCTCGCTAGCGCGCCGTGCACCGTCCCTGTGTTCCCTTCTCGCGAAGCGGCCTCTCCGGCGAGCCAGAGCGTGCCGCCGAGTGGACGCGCAAGACGTTTCGCCCAATCGGCGCCGCCCACAAGACCGTAGCTGTACGCGCCTCGCGAGAATGGATCGTGCTGCCAGTCATGCGTGAAGACTTGGACCAGCTGTGTGGCAACGTGACGTCGGGTCACTCCAAAGTTGGCGGCGACCGACGCAATGGCGCGCTCCTCAACGTCGTCGCGCTGAGACAGCTGCAAAGCGGCGGGCCCGCCGGCCCAACCGACCAACGCAGTCGCCAGCATTGGATGTAAGGACCACCAGACAGGCAGGTCGCCCGTGTCCCCGTGAAGGAAAGTCAGTGACTCGAGGGATGCGCTACGCGGCGCAGAGCGGAGTTTATGCGTCCACCAGCGGTCGCGAAAAAGAATCGTGACACGTGTGACGGATCCCATTGCGAGGCGCGTACGCGTTCGCTCGATGAGCTCGAGCGGCGGCGAGAACACGATCGCTCCGGGTTCCTCGCTGCCGGCGAGCAGAACGCCTAACGGCACTGTGACGACGGCGGCGCGTCCGGTGATTGTCGTGATCGATCGGGACTCGTCGCGACGCACGGACAGCTGCACGCGCTGCGGCTCCCAGTCGATGCGCTCGACGACCGAGTTTGTCATAATGCGTTCGCGGAAGCCGCGAGCCAACCAATCGGGAATGAGATCGTAGCCGTCCGCGATGCGCATGGCGCTACGCTCTTCGGGCTCTTCACTCGGACTCCCACCTTGCGCGACCCAGCGCGCACTTATTCGCGTCGCGTCCGCCGCATGGAAGCCCTCGACGAATGCGTAAGCAAGCCGCCGCGCCTCGGCCGCGCTGCGTCCTCCAGGCTTGTCACTCAGGAACTCGGCAAATGAACGATCAGGTTTCTTCGCGTCGACATAGCGCATGACGCGATGCAGCTGCTTCCAGAAGTCGTGAATCCGCGTTAGGTGCCCGCCAAGCGACCTCCAGCGCTGGCCGCCTGCAACGTACGCGAGGAGGCGCGCCTCGCGCACGATGTCGAGCAACTCGCTCGGGCATCCGTGGATGAATTCAGCACCCAGCTCGATGGGGTGCGCGCAGCGCGGGTCCCGCATCGTATAGATGCGTCCCCCTATACGATCCCGCGCTTCGACGACACAGGCGCGAAGTCCCTTGCGCTCCGCCTCCCGCATTGCCGCCAAACCAGCCACACCCGCCCCGACTATCACAATGTCATGGTCCTGCTTCGCGCTTCCGTTCATCTCATGAGCGTTGAAAGTCGGGCACTCCGGGGGTTAAGACCTATTGGGCGCATTGTTTGCAAAGGTCCCTGATCGCGGGACTTGGCGCCAGTCGCCCCGGAACGTAGCGTTTCAGCGGGGTACGCTAAGTACCCAGTGTCCATGGTCCGGCAGTCCAGATTGTCGAGGAGTGGCAGTATGCGTAGCAACAGAGCACAGACGTTAGGCATCGCGCTCGTGGCATTTCTCCCACTTACGGCGCATGCGCAAATGGTCGTCCGTTCTTCGGGGGGTTCGTCAGTCAGCGCGCCACGTCCATCGTCGCTGCCGACTATCCAAATGGGCTCGTTGCCGCCGCGAACCTTCGACCGCGTCGGTAGCGACTTCGACCGGTGGCGCGGAACACGGCGCGGCTTTTCGTCTATCGGATGTAGCTGGGGAAACTGCCTCGCAGGTCGTTTTCGGACCGGGATTGTGGGAATCCCGTACGTAACGGAGACCTTCGTCCCGTACGCGGTGCCGGTCTATGTGCCGATGCCAAGACCCGTGCAACCGAAGGTATGGGCACGTGATTCTCAGCCGTATGACCCGACCAAATCGCGCATGCTCACAATAGGAGAGGGCGCGGACGGCGGCGGGGGCGTGATGCGAATCGAGCGGCTCGAGAACAACATGCTGCGTCTCACGTGGCGCGGTTCCGAGCGTCCAATTCGCGAGGCTCGCCTGTTCATCGCCGATTCTTCCCGGAAATGGTTGCGCAGCGCACGCGTGGATAACGACACGCCGAGCGCACTCTTCGAGATCGCAGATTTCGACGGGAAGATCGCTTTCACGGGTCTCACCGTCATGTACGTGGACGGCGCCGTGCAAACGACGCTCGTTCCGTATCCACCGCGAGACGAGAGAACGCCCTAACAGCGGGCGTAGCTGTACTCGAGGCTCCGCCAGCTCGGCAGCAGCCGCCCAACGCAGCTCGTCGACCTTCTGACTCGTGTAAGTGAAGTAACCCAGTACTAGGCGCTGCGAGCTAAGCGCTGATGCTTCGTTAGGCCCGAGTACTCCAAGTACGCGAACAGCAGCACCGCCACAGCCTGTGCGAGTACGAACGCCTCGCCGACCAACGTCGGGCTAACAAACCCGCTCAGGAGCAGGAAGACGCTCGCGGCGACCCAAAGGACGTTACCGACCACGATCGCTCTGATAAGTGCGGCCGGCGCGTAGCTTCGTGTGGCGGTCCACAGCAGACCTGCCGCGAACGGGATCAGAAACACTCCGACATAGCGTACGAGCGGCAGCGGTAAGCCAAGCAGACCTGTGAGCGATCCCGCTGCCATCAGAAAGAGCAGACCCATCGCGCCGCTGGCGGCGGCGTCGAGCAGGAGCGCTCGGCGCAGCGCGTTAGGCGAATTCGAGCTCGTGACGACCATCGCTATCTCCATTGAGTTTGGCGCGAAGGATGGCCAACGCCACGAGGCGCTTCAATTACGCGCGAGGTAATTGGCTGTCGTTCGCTCGACTGCTATCGTCCAGTCGTGCAGCGAAGTTCCGGATGCGGGTCTGTCCTCCGTGAATGGAGACAGCGCCGTCACTTGAGCCAACTCGCGCTCGCTCTCAAGGCGGACGTCTCGCAGCGGCACCTGAGCTTCCTCGAGTCAGGACGCTCGCAACCGAGCCGCGAGATCGTGCTGCATCTGGCCGAGCAACTCGAGATCCCGCTGCGCGAGCGCAACCGGCTCCTGCTCACGGCCGGCTACGCGCCCGTCTTTCCCGAGCGCGCGCTCGATGATCCGGCGCTCGCCGTCGCGCGCTC
>CBQVAZ010000369.1:0-4278 GCA_967720205.1 uncultured Gemmatimonadaceae bacterium
GGAGATCGGCCGGGCACGTGGCGCTGCATGACGTCGGTGACGACGGGCGTTGCCATCCGTCCTTGAGCTAGTCCACGCGACGCACCGCCGCGCCCGCCCCGATTCACCACGTTGCCCGAGTATCCCAGATGATTTCGCTCCCCGGATTCAAGAAGACCATGGCCCGCAAGCCCGAACCTCAGGACGCCAGGAACGGAACATCGCAGTATGACTCTGCGGCCCTAGAAGCCTTGGTAAAGCGCGCCGAGCTCGCCGCCGAGGGGCTTCGGTCGCTGGAATCCGGTGGTCAGGTCGAGCAGTTCGCGGCGATGCAGAAACGGATCGAAGAGCTGGAACAGCAGCTCGCCTCGACCGAGAAAGCCGCCGCGGAGCTTGCTCAGATCCGCTCGCGATCCGAGGAGCTGGCCGCGACGCAGGAACGCGCCGGCGCGGAGATCGCGACGATGAGCGCCGAGGCAGAGCGCGTGACGTCCTCGATCGACGGCCTGACGGCGAAGCTCGACGCCGTCCTCGAGCTCAAAGAGCAGCTGGACCGAGTCGATGAACTGAACGCGCAGTTCGCGTCGATGAACAAGGAGACGGGCGCCGTTCGATCGCAGATCCGCGACCTGACGGAGAACATCTCGCGCCTGCGCAGCGTGCACGACGACGTGCTGCGCGCGCATAAGCACGCGACGATCCGGCTCGATGGACTGGACGAGCGACATCAGACAGCGACGAACAAGATGGACGCCGTCGAGCGTCGCGCGAAGTCCGCTGACGAAGCGCTCGAAGCGCTCATGCGGATCGCAGGCGGCATCCCGGACGCCCAGCATCAGCTCGCAGTTCTCAAGGCGACGGCCGATCAAGTCGCGCAGAAGACGGCGGCGCTGGAGTCGCAGCGCGAGATGGTCGAGCGAGCGCTCGGGCAAGCGTCTCAGGTTGCCGCGCTCAACGCGCAGCTGGCAAACGCTTTCCGCGGTCAAGAAGACCAGGCACGCGCGCTCGCCTCTCTCGAGGCTAAGCTCGCAGAGGTGCAGGCGTTACACGCGACTGTGTTATCGCGCAGCGCCGAGATCTCGACCCAGCAGCAGTCGCTCGATGCCGCCGAGCGCGACGCCTCTCGAGAGCTAGGGAACCTGCGCCAGGAAATCCGCGCGAGCACCGAACGTTTCGAGCTGGAGAACCGCAGCCTCGAAGCCACCAGCGAGCGCATCGCGGAGTTACGTGGCTCGGTGAGCGAGTGCGAGACGCGCATCGCCGCGCTCGACTCAACAGTCCACGCTGTCACTGAAACGGAAGCACGCTCACGCTCGCTCGCCGGGCAGGTGGTGCACCTGACAGACGATATCAGTCGCATCTCCACTCAAGCAGAGCGACTCCGCGCGGTGCGCGACGACGTCGGAGCCCTCGACGACAAACTGCGAGACCTCAGTGAGCGGTCGGAGCGGGTGGAAAAGATGCGCCCGATGCTCGAGGAGGTCGCGCGCGATCTCGCGACGCTCAGCGGCGCGAAAGAGATGGTCCACGATGGGCTCGAGCAGGTGCGGACTGCGGCCGCCGAGATGACGCGGCTCCGTGAAGTCCACGCGGAAGTGAATTCGTGGCTTTCTGACGCCGACGAGCGGATGCGAGTCCTGCGCGAGCGCGTGGAAAGCCTCGACCGCACGCGTCCAACTGTCGATGCACTCGGCCGCGACGTCGATCGCGTGCATGCGTCGATCGCGCTGATCGATAAGCGCGGAGCTTCCATGGACAACCTCCACACGAGACTTGCTTCGATGGAGGCGACTGTCGCACAACTCGATGAGCGCAGCGCGAGCGTGAAGTCTCGCATGGATGCGGCCGAGGCGCGCTTTGTTGAGCTGGCGACCCAGGCGAAGGACGCTGAGCGCGTCGCCACGACGATCGCGGGCGTGACGACCGAAGTCGACGGTGTCGAAACGCGCATGGAGAAAGTCAGCGCGTCGATCGAGTCGCTCGAAGAACATGCGCAGAAGCTGGACAACTTCGGGGAGCGCGTGCGCATCCTCGGGCAAGAGCTCGACCAGCGGCAGGGCGCGCTGGAGAAGGCTACGGAACACCTAACGCGAGCGTCCGACGAGCGCCGCGAGGCAGCCGACACGGCGAAGCGCCTGGAGGAGCTGACGCGGGATATCAGCGAGCAGTTAGGCGAAGCCAAATCTCGTTCCGAGAACGTCGCCGAAGTCGCGCACGAGCTCGAGGAGCGGGCCGCCGCGCTGGCCGACGTCGACCGGCGTATGATTCATCTCGAAGACTTACTCGGCAAATCCGAAGCGGCGAACACGTCTCTCTCGCAGGCGCTCAATCAGATTGTTGGCCGTCAGGCGACAATCGACGCCGTGGAAGCGCAGGTGAAGCGCGTCTTCGACGTGGCGGAGCGCAGCGCTCAGGACATCAAAGCCATTTCGGCGTCGCGCCGCGACGTCGAAGGAGCGCGCGCGTTGCTCGACGACATGCAGGAACGGTTGAAGAGCACTACCGCTGCGATGGAAGACTTCTCGGCGCGCAAAAACCAGGTTGAGCGGTTGGAGAAGCGAGTCGCACGCGCCGACGCACTTGCGCGCGACGTACAGTCCACCGTGGAGCTGATATCGGCGCAGCGTTCGGTGATCGATCAGGTTCTTGAGCGCTCGGGAACGCTCGCGATGCAGACGAAGCAGGTCGAAGCATTGATCGAGTCACTGCGCGCCGAGTGCATGATGGCAACGTCGCTGCAGGGAACGATCCGGAAGCAGAGAAAGAACGACGACGACGAGGAATAGCGCGCGGCGAATCGCCTAACGGTAAGGAGTGAGTGCGTTATGGGATGGAGACGCCGTACTTGGCGTTGATTGCCTGTGCCGCGGCGGCGGCAAGGATCGCCTGACCCTGCGCGCTGGGGTGCACGCCGTCGAGACTGATGTTCGGCCCGAACGGCGTCGCCGAGAACAGAACATCGAGCAGGTTGAGCGATGGTTTTGCCAGATCATATAGCGAAGACAGGCTGAAATACGCCCAGCCATTGGCTGACGCCTTCGTCTGAATGTGCGCGTTCATCGTAGCAATCAACGAATTGATCGCAGACATTTCGCCCTGCGTAAGAATGAAGTCGGAGGTGCCCGGCACGTTCGCGCACGTCGCGGTGGTGGGTGTCTTGGCGAGAAGGCTCAGCAAATAACCGGGAAGGAAAACGTAATTCGAGCTGAAATAGCAGTTGATGCTGACGCTGATGCCGAGGCCCAAGAGTACAAGCCCCTGACTGTACAGCTCGCGCGCACGCCGGATGCTCGGAAAGTTCGCCGCATTGTTAGGCAGGCCCACGAGCACGGCGCCGGCACCCGTACTTTTCACGGCCGCGAGAATCGCGTCGTACACGGGCTGCCATTGGGCGAATGGCGTCATGGCGGCGATGTTGCCGGTGCTGGCTGGCAGCACTTCGTTCGCTGCCAACTCGACTGATACGAATGAGGGCTGCTTGGCGAGCATCGCGGTGACTTGTGTCTGCCCTGGCAGAAGGACGCGGGCGTATAGCTCTGCCTTGCGCGTGCTGAGCTGAGCGACCGATTCGATCGTGCTGTTCAGCGCGTCCCACGCATTAGCACCTGAGATTGCGAGGTTGCTCGCTGGGAGCGTCACGCCGCTCTGCAGCGGAGCGCACGTTGTCATGATGGCGCTTACTAGATCGCTGCCGAACGCTGCGACGAGCGCCAGGTTGATGGCGAGCGGTGGCAGCAGGGGCGGATTGCATCCTGGACTCTGAATGAGCGGCAGGTCGTACGGCACGCTGGCTCGAAGCGCGAGCTGCGCGGGCCATGCCGCACGCTGGGTAGCGGCTGAGATACCGGCAGATTGTGCCCCCTGACTGTTGCTCGTGCCTAACGAGACGAATCGCGCCATCAGGCTCTGAGCTGTGAGTACGTTGAGAGCTGGAGCCGGCGCGACTGGCACGCTGCGCGGCTGTACGATCTCGCCGCATGAAGTGAGGGCCGCTGCTGCCGCGGCGAGGGCGAGGAACCCGCGAAGGGGTCGACCGACGAAATCCATCATGGCCCGCTCCTGCTACTGCGTCACTTCCGGCGCGGTGGGCGGGCGCCCATCGCCTCGTCCACCGCTGCCGCGCCGAAGGTGTTGCAATCACGCTGGACCGCGCAAGGACTCGGCGCACTTCAGGCTGCTTGTGCCTCGTCAGCAAGGCGCCACTGTACATGCCTCCATTGCTTGTGCACACACAGCAGCCGATCGGAGAAACAGCATGGTAGTTCGCATCGCTGTGGCGCTGAGCCTCATCAACCTGTT
>CBQVAZ010000370.1:0-4276 GCA_967720205.1 uncultured Gemmatimonadaceae bacterium
TCTCAGTCGACGGGAGCACGATCGGTGCGCGCTCGGGGACTCGTGGCGAGTTCCGCCTGGTCAACGTCCCGGGTTCCACAGCGCTCATTCGTGCAGCCCGGATCGGCTATCAGGCCGCCAGGGTGAACGCCCGCGTCGGCGATGCGGCGCTGCGCATCGAAATGGCTGAACTGGCCATCAAGCTCGACGCCGTGGTCGTCACCGGTACTGCAGGAGAAGTGCAGACGCGCACGTTAGGCAATGCCGTCGGCCGACTCGAGGTGAAGAACTCGCTCGCCATCACCGGCCCGCCTGTCAAACTCCAGGACATGCTCTCCTCGAGTATCCCTGGCGTGCGCATCATGCGCGCAAGCGGCAGTGTCGGCTCTGGCGGTACGACGCGCATTCGTGGGTCGGGAAGCCTGAGCCTGTCGAACGAGCCGCTCATCTACATCGACGGCGTGCGCTCGAACAACCAGGCCGCCGCCTTCAGCTACGCATTCAACGGCGGCCAAGAGCAGCCGAGTCGTCTCAACGATCTCAACCCTGAAGAGATCGAATCGATCGAGGTGCTCAAGGGACCGTCGGCGGCGACGATCTACGGAACCGAAGCATCTAACGGCGTCATTCAGATCATCACGAAGCGCGGTCGAGCTGGACGACCGACGATCGAAGCGCACGCCGATGCGGGAGCCGCGTGGCTCTACGACGCGGCGAATCGTTACCCGTCGAACTTCTATCTCCGGCGCGGCGGCGACTACAGGAATCCAGCCGACATCAAGGAGTTCAACGTCATCAACTTCCAAAAACAGCGCGGCTTCCCGGACATCTTTACAACGGGGAAACCCTGGGGGGGTGGAAGCAGCATCAGTGGAGGAACCGATCAACTCCGCTACTACTTCGGCGGAGACTACAAGCACGAAGAAGGCGCTGTCGATTACAACTGGCAGAACAAGTTCGCCAGCCGGTCGAACATCAGCTACGCGACCAACGACGCCAAGTTCCGTGCCGACTTGAGCCTTGGCGCCGTACGCCAGCGAACGCGTGGTGCTTCAGGGACTCAGCCGATCACCACATCTATTCTCTGGGCCTGCAACTTTCCATGGTGTGAGCCCACCGGGCCTGACACGACGAAAACAGGTTGGAATGGTCCCGGACACGGGTTCCAGTTCTACCGCCCGGAGGACTACTTCAGCGTCGAAGGCTTCGACATCATCGATCGCACGACGTTCAGCCTGCAGCTCAATCATCGCCCGCTTCCGTGGCTGCGACACCGCCTAACGGTTGGACCGGACATCACAAACAACAAATCGTCGCAGCTCGTCTTCCGCGATCCCACGGGTTACAACCCGTTCTTTGCCGCGAGCCTCGGCCAGAAACTCTCGCAGTCACTCCGCAGCACATTCTTCACGGCCGACTACGGCGCCAACGCCGACTGGAACGTTACGCCGAACTTCGTCGCGACGACGTCGGCCGGCGTGCAGTACTACTACAAGCAGTTCGAAACTCAGATCTCGCAGGGCTTCGAGTTCCCCGTCCCTGGGCCAGGCAACGTCGGTAGCGGCGCTCGACGTGAAGCGATCGAGAACTTCCAGGAGAACAAGACGTTTGGCGTCTACGGACTGGAGCAACTGGCCTGGAAGAATCGACTCTTCCTAACGGGTGCGATGCGCGCGGACGGCAACAGCGCGTTCGGCGCCAACTTCAAAGCCGCGTACTATCCCAAGTTCAGCGCGTCGTGGGTTCTCTCCGAAGAACCGTTCCTCGCGAATAACAATTTCATCTCGCAGCTCAAAGTTCGCGGCGCCTGGGGTCGAGCGGGTCTGCAGCCTGACGTGTTCTCGGCCATCCAAACGTTCCGAGCAGCTGTCGGTTCCCTCGGGCTAGGCGGCGTCACTCCGCAGAACTTCGGCAACCAGGACCTCAAGCCCGAGATTGGCGAGGAAACGGAGATTGGATTCGACGCAGGTCTCTTCAACCAGCGGATAGGGCTCGAGTTCACGTGGTACAACAAGGATGTGAATGACGCGATCATCTCGGCGCCGCTCAGACCATCGCGCGGATTCCCGGGCGTGCAATTCCTCAACATCGGGAAGACGCGCAATCGCGGAGTCGAGTTGGCGCTCGATCTTGCGGCGCTCAACACGGTGCAGTGGGGGGTGGACTTCCGAGGCACGATCGCGACGAACGACAGCAAGATCGTGAGTCTCGGCGGTGTGCCGCCCACCTTCACTGGGTCGAGCTACATCCAGCAGTACAACATCGAAGGGTTTGCGCCCTCGGCGATCTTCTATAAAAAGATCAAAAGCGCCACAGTGGTCCCTGACACGACACGCTCCGGCGGCGCGGTGCTATACATCCTGCCGCGCGCTACAAACGTGACGTGTGAGGGCGGGACTGATCTTGGGCGTGGGGATGGCAGCACGGTCTCGTGCGCTACGGCACCACGGCTCTACGCCGGTCGCCCAACGCCGTCGTACAACGGATCGCTCAGCGGCACCGTTAGGTTCGGTTCGCGCACGCGCTTGTTTGGGCTCGTGGATTACGTCGGTGGCCATCACGCAATCGTCGGCGACGTGGGTGCGCAGCATACCTTCTTCCGCAATTCGCGCACGTCGATCGCAGGTGACGATCCAGTTCTTCAGGGATGGCGGAACGATGCGAACGGACCAGGCGCCACCGGCCTCTTCGATGCGAGCTTCGCCCGGCTACGTACTGTTTCATTGACCTACGATCTGCCTGCCAGCTGGCTGAGATCAGCGAGCGCAACGCGCGGATCGGTAACCTTCGCCGGCGAGAACTTGATGTTCCTCTGGCGCGCGCAGCCGGACGCATACGGTGCGCCGTGGATCGATCCAGAGCTGCTGCCTAACAGGTCCAACGACACGCCAGGGAATTTCGCATACACGCAGGAATCCTGGCCCCAGCTCATGCGCTTCCGCACAACCGTGCGCTTCACCTTCTAACCCGACGGACGGAGACTCCAATGACCATTGCAATGAATGGCTCGGCGCGTCGGGTCGTTGCCATGCTAACGGCGCTTTCTTTCGCCGCTTGCAACACCGACGAGATCCTCGAGGTTGAATTCCCGGGGCAGATTCCAACGGATCAGATCAATGATCCGAGTCTCGCCGCGGTGCTCGTGCGCAGCGTAATCGGTGACTTCGAGTGTGCCTACAGCAACTACATGTCAGGATCGTCAGTGCACTCTGACGAGTATGAGACGTCCAACTCCAACGTCCCTCTTGCGAATTGGGGAGAGCGGACGATCTCCGCCGACGAGAACGATTACTCGATAGGCACGTGCGAAGGAAACTTCGGGATGAACCTAACGCTGCATACAGCGCGCTTCCAATCCGAAGAGGCGATCAAGAAGTTGGCGTCATGGACTGATCAGCAAGTAACGGGGCGCGTATCACTGCAGGCGCAGGCGAAGATTTACGGCGCGTACGCGTACCTGCTCATGGGCGAAGGGTTCTGCGAAGTCGCGTTCGATGGTGCCGCAGTGCAGCCGCCAACGGCGGCGTTGACCCTCGCAGAGACGAAGTTCGGTGAAGGCATCGCGTTCGCTCAGGCCGCGAGCAACACCGACATGCTCAACCTCGCTCGAGTCGGCATGGCGCGCACGAAGATGGATTTGAAGAAGTGGGCCGAGGCGGCGACGTTCGCGAGCCAGGTGCCGGCCGCGTACAACAAGAACGTCGATCGCGGTCAGGAGAGTAATCGGCGCTGGAACAAGCTCTGGCGTCTCGCGGAGCAGCAGGGCGCGTACACAGTCGCTACCGCGTATCGCAACATGAATGATCCGCGAGTGTTGGTTAAGGATGCAGGTCGCGGCGCGTTCAACTCGGAAGTGCGTCTGTGGGTCACGACGAAATACACGGCCCTAATCAGCCCAATGCGTCTCGCCAGTGGCATCGAGGCGAACCTCATTCAGGCCGAAGCGTTGATTCAGCAGAATCAGGTGGCGCAAGGCATGGCGCTCATCAACGCACGCCGCACAGCGCTCAGTTTGACGCCGCTCGTCGCGGTGACGCAGGCTGACGCGATCAGTGCGGTGATCGATGAGCGTCGCAAGGAACTGAGCTTCGAAGGAGGTCACCGGCTCAACGACTTGCTGCGCTACAAGATCACGTGGAAAACAGGTTCGAATCCGTTCACGAATCGGAACTACGGCACGACGACATGCTGGCCGCATCCGACGCGGGAGACTTTGGGCGTTTAACGGCTATCGAAAGAGCTTGAACCACCGAGAACGCAGAGAACACAGAGGAAAGCACAAAGAAACTCTCTGCGT
>CBQVAZ010000371.1:0-4268 GCA_967720205.1 uncultured Gemmatimonadaceae bacterium
GGCCCTCGTGCAAGCCATCATAACGCTGAGTGATGCGCTCGGTCTGCGAACGATAGCCGAAGGGATCGAAGTGGCCGAGCAGCACTCGCTGCTGCGTGATCTGGGCTGTCATTTCGGCCAAGGCTATCTCTTTGCTCGTCCAATGAGCGCTGTAGACGCACGGAATCTCCTCGCGTCCGAGCGACGTGCCAGTTCAAAAGACCGCCGGCTAGTACGCGCCTAACGTCTGCACGCGGGCGCCGGCGCGCGCCCGCGTGCATTCGCAGAGCTAGCGCTTTGCCTTGCTCGCGCGCGAGGTATCGTGTGACGCTAATGCGCGCCCTCGCCCCGCCATCCAGTCCACGGCGTCGCGCCACAGCGCCGGATCGACGTCGCGTCCATTCACGTATACGCCGTAGTGCAGATGCGGTCCGGTCGCGAGACCAGTGCGGCCTACGCGCGCGATCTCCTGGCCGGCGCGAACGAGATCGCCGCGCCTAACGAGCGCCGTGTCGAGATGGAAGAAGGCCGAAAAGACGCCGAGTCCGTGATCGATCAACACGGTGCGTCCCATGAGCGTGTACTCCCCGACGTCGGCGACGAGCCCGCCGGCGGGTGCCATCACGAGACTGCCATTGGAGCGTGCGATGTCGATCCCGGCGTGACGCCAGCCCGGAAGGTCGATGTCGCTGCTGCGTAGTGAATCCGCTCCGAAGCCAGCCGTGGTCTTCACCGAACCCAGCGGGATGCTGCGTGATGAGTCGGCTGCCGGTGCGTAAAAGCGCTCGATTCCGTATGGAGACGTCTTTTCGCGATCCCGCGCCGGGTCGCGCCAACGCCCGGTCCAGCGCTGCTCGTTGCCTACCGCAGATAACACTTGTCGCACGGCTCGCGCATCGCGCGCGATCTCAGTGCGGCGCTTCACGAGCCCGAAGAGCGAATCGCTGAGCAGGATCAACTCGCGTCCGAAGTCGCGGTCCGCGACCATGATCTGCCGCGTGATTCGCGCGTTAGGCGTCTCGATTGTCAGTGAGAATGTGCCCGCTGAGTCGTCGGCGGCGAGCGGAACGAAGACGCGAACGCCGCTGTCGCTGACGTGACAGGGAGTCGCTTTCCCCTTCCACGTGCAACGCGGAGTCGCTGAGCTGTCGCTGCGAAGAAGAGCGACGATGACGCCGCCGCGCACCGGTTTGTCCGGATAGACGCTGACGGCGGCGCTATCGACGAGCACACGAGACCTCGCGCTGTCACCGGTTACGCCGTAGTGCACAGCGCCAGTGTCGAGTGCAACGGCGCCGGCGGCGCTGTCGGCAATTATCTGGCCGCTGTCGAGGACAGCGGCGTCGCGAGATATCGTGTCACAAGCGGCGAGCACAGCCGCGCACAACATTATGATCGGTCGCATGGTTCCTCCGTATCGCTCAGAAGGGTTGCAAGCGCCGGACCTAACGCGCGCGCCAAGGCGAGCTGATCCCTCAGTCCCTTATCTGGGTTCATGCGCACGGGCCGCCTTGAGGACCGGGCGCTCGGGACGAACGCCCCGTTGGGCCTGTGTGTAGGGTGTTGCCTATGTAGGTTTTAGGCCTGCCCATGCGCCCGATCATGCCCGCGCGCGAATACGACGTTCCCTCGCTCGCCGAACTGAACAATCAATTTGTCCAGCAAGGGCTCACCCTCGTGCGCAGTGAAGCCTTTGTTCAATCGCACATCGACGACTACCGCGTGATCCGTGACGACGATGGCCGCATCGTCGGTTGTGTGTGCATCGACGACTATTCGCCGTCGTTGGCGGAGCTCGTTTCTCTCGCCGTCGATCCGGCGCATCACGGAAAGGGACTCGGCAAGGCGCTGATCGCCGCGGCTGTCGAACTGGCGCGGAAACGCGACTACCCTGAGCTTTTCGCCGTCTCATTTTCGGACCAGCTCTTCCTTACGTGCGGATTCGAGCGCGTGGCGGTGGAGCGATATCCTGAAAAAAAGCATCGATATGACCGCGTGTCCGACGACGAGTGGACCGTCGGGCAAAAACACTGCTTCGCTATGAAACTCCAGGAGACCTCGCCGCATGCTTAGCCGCAACGTGTACCTAACGAGTTTGTCGCTTCTCATCTGTGCCGCCGTTCCTGCAACCGGAGCTGCGCAGAGTGCGTTGCCAGTCGAGCAGCAGCTCGTCGCCGCCGTTCTTCCACTTCCGAGCGACATGCGCGCAGGCGCGACTGTCCTCGGTTACAACGCGGGCGCGACGACGCTGACTGTCCTGCGCAAAGGAACGAACGGCATGACGTGCCTGGCGCCGGATCCCAAGCGCCCGCAATTCCACGTGGCGTGTTATCACGACTCGATGGAGCCGTTCATGCTCCGCGGCCGCGAGTTGCGGGCGAAGGGAATGACGAAGATCGAGGAAGTGGATTCCGCGCGCTTTAGTGAAATAAAGTCGGGAAAGCTCGCGCTGCCCAAGCTTCCGGCCTCGCTGTACTCACTTACGGGCCCGGCGGGGAGCTTCGACGCTGCGGCTGGTGAGGCGAAAGGGGCGCGCAAGTTGTTCGTCGTGTACATGCCTTACGCGACGACGGCAACGACCGGCATTCCAACGACCGCGAAGCAAGGCGAACCATGGCTGATGTTTCCGGGCACACCCAAAGCGCACATCATGCTGATCGGCTCGATGTAGCTGCGGGTCGTGACTGTGGTCACGCTCAGCGACAACCGTAGCGTTACACGCTCTGCGTCGTGCCGTTGCTCGGCGGCTCGAGGCGCGTCACCTTCTGGATAAACGTCTTGCGCAGGAGCCCCATGTCGTATCCCCGTTGTTCCTCGTTAGGCATCGCCGCGCTATTCGCGGTGCTTGCAAGCGCACCGCTGACGGCACAGAACGGCCGATCGGCATCCGCTGCCCCTCCCGTCGCGGAGATCATCCCCAAGCCGGACACGCTGCACGGCGACGTGCGCGTGGACAATTACTTTTACATCCGCGATCGCAACAATCCCAAGGTGATACAGTACCTGGAAGCTGAAAACGCCTATACCGACGCGCGCACGAAGCACACGGCGAAGCTCCAGGAAGACATCTACAATGAGATCCTCGGTCGCATCAAACAAACCGACTTGTCGGTTCCTGTCTGGCGTTCACCGTATTGGTATTACACGCGCACCGAAGAGGGAAAACAGTATCCGATCTTTGCGCGAAAGCAGAATGGCCTAACGGCGAAAGAAGAGATCATCTACGATCAGAACAAGGAAGCGGGGAAGTCGACCTTCTTCAACCTCGGTGGCTTCGAGGTCAGCCCTGATCACTCCAAGCTGGCCGTTCTCGTCGACACGACCGGCTACGAAGCCTTCGAGCTTCGCGTGCGCGACCTCGTGAGCGGGCACGATACCTTCGAACGCATCAAGAACCTCACGTTCGGGCTCGCGTGGGCCAACGACAATCGCACGATCTTCTACATGACCGGCGATAGCGCCAAGCGAGGCGACAAGGTGTGGCGGCACTGGATCAACAGCGACCCGATCCTCGACGTCATGGTCTACCACGAGCCGGACGTTCTGTATAACGCGAGCGTCAGCCGCACGCGCAGCGGCGGATACATCGTCCTTGGCAGCAGCTCGTTTACGTCAGCCGAGTGGTACACGATCAATGCGACGCGGCCCGAGGGGAAGCCGAAGTTGATCGCAAAGCGCCGGCCTAACGTGGAGTACAGCGTGGATCATTCCGGCGGCAGGTTCATCATCCTCACCAATCAGGGGAACAGGCGCAACTTCGCCGTCATGCAGGCGCCGACCGCCACGCCCGGACCTGCCAACTGGAAGCCGCTCATTCCGTACGTTGACAGCATTTTCGTCGAGAACGTCGACGTATTCAGCGACTTCATGCTCGTCACGCAGCGCGTGGGTGGAATGCGGCAGCTCGTCATTCGCAGTGTGAGCGGCGGCAATCCAAGGGTCATCCCGACCGATGAAGCAGCGTACGGAATATTCCCGACCAACAACCCGCAGTTCAAAACGACAACGGTCCGATATCAGTATTCTTCGCTCGTCACCCCGCCCACCGTTTATGAGTACGAAGTCAAGAGCAACACACGCACAGTGCTCAAGCGCGAAGAAGTGTTAGGCGGTTACGACCCGTCGCTGTACAGTGTCGAGCGCGTGTACGCGACGTCGCGCGATGGGGTGCGCATTCCGATCTCGCTGGTCTACAAGAAGCCATTCACAAAGGACGCGACTCGGCCGCTGTTGCTCTACGCATATGGATCGTACGGCGCGACCACCGAACCGACGTTCAGCTCCGCACG
>CBQVAZ010000372.1:0-4262 GCA_967720205.1 uncultured Gemmatimonadaceae bacterium
TTCTTTACGACCTGATCGAAGGCGCGAGCCTGCGGCGGAAAGGCGTCGAGCGCATTGCGCACTTTGTACGTCGCCACGTAGAGATCGAGATCAGCGTCCCCGTCGACGTCGGCCAGCGTGAGCGTCGTGGCAGCGAAGCCGCTATCCAGTCCGCTGCCCGCCGTTATGTCCGTGAAATGTCCCTTGCCGTCGTTCTGAAGGAGGCACAGCGGGCCGCCTAACGTGCCGACGAGCAAATCCAGGTCGGCGTCTCCGTCTACGTCGGCGAACGCGGCGCCCGTCGTCGCTCGGCCGGTCAATTTGATACCGCTGCTGTCTGTGAAGTCGCGGAAGCGCATGCCTCCGGTATTGCGATACAACGCGGCCGGCACTTCCATGGACGCCAGAAAGAGGTCGACGCGACCGTCGCCGTCGACGTCGCCAGCCGCCGCGCCGGCGCCGATGATCAGGTTGCGGTTGGCCAGCGCATGCTCGTCGTCCACGATGTTGGCGTGCGTGATACCAGTCTCGTTAGGGCGCAGCGGCGTGAAGCCGTCTCGGCCGCGGCTCGGTACATCGAGCTGGCGCCAGCGGTAGCCTTGCTCCTGATGCCAGGCGCTATCTGCCGGCCTCTCGCAACCGGCAGCGGCGATCAGCGCCGCTAGAACTGCAAAGCGCCTCGCTGTCACGCTTTCCTAACGACTTCGCAGGCGCTCGAGGACGCGATCGCCGATGCACTGCCCCTGCGTCATGCCGTCGAGCACCGCCGGCATGTAGTGCACGCCGGCGTACACGCGCGAGATGGCAACTTCCTTGAGTGCCGCGCTGAAATTCTCGAAGTGCCGCGCCGGCTGGCCAATGTCTACCTGCGTCGAGTCTTCGAAAGAGATGCTGTCGCCTAACAATGCGGTCAGCACGCGCACCGCGGCCGCGGACTGCACCGAGTGGCCTGACGTGTATTCGGGGAACGGCGGCGTCGGGATGATCGTGTTGTAGTTCTTGTCCAGCACGCGGTGCATGTAACTCACCGGCCGCACCACGAAGGAGCGGTACTTCTCCTTCCAGCAGCCGATGAATGCGTCGGCGATCGCTATCGACGTGAGGCCGTAGAGCTCGGCCGCCTGGGCGGCGGTCAGCTTGCGTCGATCGATCATTTGATTCACAACACTGATCCAGTGAAATCCCGGTGTTCCTGTCGCGACGGGATTGTCGGCCCAGAAGAGGGCGACCTGCTTCTTTTCCGGTGTCATCGCGTGGACGGAATCGGCGAACTCCTTCCCCATCTTCCAGAAGTCGGAATCTTCGCGCTCGGAGTATGCCGGCGGCGCGGGCGGACGACATTCATCGCCGTCTCGTAAGGCGAAGGTGCGCAGCTCGCCCCAGTACGGCTCGGTGGGACGCACGGGATTGAACGTGGGCAGCGTGGTCCCAGCCGAATTCTTGGGACGATTCGTGAAGACGAAACGCTCGCCGGCCCGCTCGAGCTCCATCGCAACGCCGGGATTCGTCGGCGCCACCAGATCGCTTTCACCCGAAAGCATGATGGGGACGAACTGATCCTGCGTGATCGTGTTTTCCCACTCCTCGTGTTTCCCCGAGGGGGCCCACGTTCGTTTGCGCGTGGCAAAGAAGCCGTCGGTCGCGGCCCAGGCGAGAATGGCAGCGCCTAACGAGCGACCATGACTCAGCGAGCGCTCGGCGAGCGCGTCGCTCACGCCGGCGGCTTTCCGGCCGGCCGTCTGCGCAGCCGCCAGCGAGTCGATCGTTCGCCGCGTGCTCGCAAAACCGTCCCGGAATAGCGAGTCGAGCACGACGCGCTCGGCTTCCGCAGCGACGATCGCGCCGTCGACGCCGCCAGCGGGCGCTGCAGGAACTGACGTTAGGCCGTTGAGCTTTGGTGCCAGCGAAGACAGGCCGCTGCTGGGATCCGCCGCGTAGCCTTCATACAGCGACAGCGCCCCATACGCCGATACCCGCGAGGCAACTGGGGGGCCGAGTCGTTCACTGCGCACGAAGGACAGGGAGGACCTGAGCCACTGAGCCACATATTGCGGGTCGGGCGCTGGCGCCTGTCTCGCACAACCTATTACCAGTGTACTTACAATCGTGATCAGTAGTGTGCGACGCATAGCCCAAATGCTATTGACGGTGCCGCCGACAAGCTATCGTACTGTTGACGCCTTGCGCAGGGCCCTATGAGGTCGAGGTCGAAACGTCTGTCATACTGTGTAGCCTTGATGGCCCCGCTGCTGGGGGCTGTCGCGGCATGCAGCGGAGAGGCCAGCGACTCGAGGCCGCAGGAAAAGAGCAGCGCGCCGCCGCCATCGCCCACGCAAGTGGCGATCCGCGATTCGATCATAGCGCGCGCAAACGCGCGTCTCGTCAAGCGCCCGGATACGTTAGGCATGCGCGCCGATTCCGCGCGGGTGCTGGGCGCGCCGACGGCGAATCTGTTTCTCGTGGTAACGAGCGACTTCCAGTGCCACGAATGCCGCGACCTCGCGCTGAATGTGCTTCCAGAAGTACGTAGAGAATTCGTCGACAACGGACGCATCCGCCTCGCTTTCATCAACAACCCGCAGGAGCGGTTCTTCAACGCGCGCTTCGCTGCGCTGGCGGCGCTCTGCGCAGGAATTGCGGGCCGTTTCTGGCAGATGCACGATCAGCTCTTCATCAATCAGGCGAGCTGGGAGCGTCTCCCCGACCCGCGTGACTTCATGCACTCGCTCGCCGTCACAGCTGGAGTGCCGGCTAACGTGTACAACGATTGCATGTCGAAGAATCGCATGCTGCACCAACTCTCGGCGGATATCACACGAAACCGCGAAACTGGTGTGAACGACGTCCCGACTGTCTTCTTGGGAGAGCGCAGGCTGGAGCAGAAAGAGCTGACGGTGGAGGGCATCAGAAAGGCAGTCCACAAGGCGCTGGGTGATCATTAGTTGCGCGTGCGGCTGCACGCCGCCCTGCATGTCGCACCCCTTTATATAGATTGCGACGCGAGCCTAGAACGCGGCCCTGCCGCCCGATCCCCGCTCTTCCTCCCGTACCATGCGCCTCCAAAGACTCGCCCTCCTCCCTTGGCTCCTTCTCCTCGCCTGCCAAACGCGAGAGCAGCAAGGTGCCCAAGTCGCTGTTGCTAGCGCCGAAGCCGGGGACGCATCCAAGCCGGATCCGCGCTTGGCGAAGGCCGACTCGTCTCGCATTCTGGGCGCCGCGACAGCCAAGACCTGGCTCGTCATCATCAGCGATTTCCAGTGCCCCTTTTGCAAACAGTGGCACGACTCGTCGGGCGAGGCGATCCGGCGCGATTATGTCGCGCCAGGCAAGATTCGCGTCGCCTATGTGAACTTCCCGTTAGGCCAACACCATCAGGCCGTTCCCACGGCGGAAGCGGCGATGTGCGCCGGACTACAGGACAAGTTCTGGCAGTACCATGACGCGCTCTTTGCGACGCAAACGCGCTGGCATGAGTTAGGCGATGCGACGCCGGTGCTCGATTCGCTGGCGCGCGCGCTAGGCCTCAACGTGGCGGAACACAAGCAGTGCCGCGACAAGCATGTGATGCTCCCACTCATCAGCGCCGATCGCGATCGTGCGAATTCGGCCGGTGCAGGATCGACGCCCACGTTTCTCGTCGGTGGTCAGCTTCTCAAGGGCGTGTATCCGTTGCCGCTGATGCGGCAGATACTGGACGCTGCCATCAAGCAGGCTCGTTAGGCCAAGCGCTTGAATGCACTGTGGCGCGTTGCGTATGCCGGCGCTGCCGGAGCCGCTCGCGCGTTAGTCGCTGTCGCACCGACATCCGAACGTAAGCTCTGGCGTGGCCTCGCACGCCGGCGCGGTCTGCTCCAACGGCTCGAGCAATGGTCGGTAGCGCATCGCGACCCCACGCGACCACTGCTCTGGGTGCACGCCCCCTCCGTCGGCGAAGGCCTGCAGGCGAGAGTCGTACTCGAACGCCTGCGAGCTCGGCGCCCGGACGTGCAGATAGCCTTCACGTTCTTTTCGCCGAGTGCGGAGAGCTTCGCCGCCTCGGTGCCGGCCGACGTGCGCGACTACCTGCCGATCGACACAGCACGCGACGTCCGCCGAGCGTTGACGGCCCTGCGACCGACGGCGCTGGTGTTCAGCAAGCTCGATGTGTGGCCCGTTCTCACCGCCGAAGCCACTGCGCGAGGCGTTCGCGTAGGGCTCATCAGTGGAACTGTCGGCCCGGAGTCGTCGCGCCTTCGCGCCCCGGCGCGAGCGCTGCTTGCCGATGCCTATTCCGCCCTGGACGT
>CBQVAZ010000373.1:0-4261 GCA_967720205.1 uncultured Gemmatimonadaceae bacterium
CGCGTTCATGTGGTTCATGTAGAGTCTGCCTAACGCGGGATCGACGCTCTGATAGTCGAAGCGATTCGCCGGCCCAGGCAGCGGATAGTCATGTAGTACCCGCAGGGCGCCGAGCGCCGTGTCGGCCGTCGCCTTCGGCATCGGTGACTGCCAGCTCGCCGGCGTCATCGATGCGGGCGTCGCGTAACACGATGGACGTTGTCCCCCAGCCGCAGCCGGCCACGACGTGCCGAGCGCGCTCATTAATAACGTGAATCGGAGACGCGTCAACGGAGGCAGTTAACCAACAATCTCTTGGTTCTCCGCGCCTGAGCTGTGGGGAGGTTGCAGGGCTCTGTGTTCTCTGCGTTCTCTGTGGTTCAAGCTCTTAGCGATGCTCCAAACCCTAACCACAGCTAGCGTAGGCGCACGCCGATGCGATGCACCGCGTCGCCATTCTTCACACCTTCAATCGCATAGTCAATCGTTAGGCGGTCGAGGGTAACGGCGAAACCGCCAGTGACCGGCCGTTCATTCGACGACGGCGCTGGACGCCGCACGCCGGCCCGTAGCGTGAACGTCCAACCATCCAGCGGCGTGTAGAGAATTTGCCCGCCAGCTGCCGGCAATACTTCGCCGTCCTGATCGACGGAGACCGCCGCGAGCGCGCTGAAGTCGACAAATGCGCCCCTCGGGAGCCCCTGGCCCTCCGCGGCGAGCGTCACGCGCGTCGGCATCGCGAGCTCGTCGCGCCCGATATCAATCCCCTCACCAAGGTTCTGCACCGCGAGCCCGACGCTGAACGGACCGATGGGGCGTTGCGCACCGAGGTCGAAGGCCAAGCCATCGGCGTCAACGCCACGCTCAACCAGTGACAAGTACTTGGCCGACGCTCCCCAGCGAATTCCCTTGAAGCGCATCGAGCCGCCGAGCGTCGTAACACTCGTTAGGCTGTGATCGCGAGACAGCGGGCTCCCTGGGAACGGATCCCCCAATGGGTCGAAACCCATGTCGGCGCGCAAGAGCTGTACGCCCACGCCGATGCTCACGAGGCCAGTCGAAAGACCTGTTACTACCGTCGTGAGCGAACTATCGGATCCGAAAAAATGCGCTGAGCCGGCGAGACCAGAGACGGTACCGGCGAGCGCTGGATTGTAGAACAATCCTTCAGGAAGCGACGTCGTGGCGCCGATGTTCGCCAACGCCGCGGCGCGCGGCCACGCAGGCATCCGCAATACGCTCAACTCTCGTTTCGTCTCCTGAGTCTGTCCGACAGCCGTCACCAGCCCCAGCGCGACGGTGATACACGTTAGGCGGTACCCCATCAGCGGCCGCCCGCTGCGGACACCGTCATGAAGCCGCGATCGATCTTGGAGAGCCCGACGTCACTCAGCACGACGGTGCCAGCGACCGTGCGATCGAACAGGAGGCGAATCGACCGCAAGCGAGCGGCATCAAACCCAGGCTGTGCGCGAACGAAGTCGCCGAGCGGCAACACGTACGTTTGCAGCACGATCTCGTACGTTGTGGAGTAGTTGGCCTTGTCGCGCCCTTTGCGCCGCATGACGTAGATGTCGAGCGGTCGTCGCACCGGGCCGTACGCGCTCAGCGCCACGCGAGCCGCATTCCCCGATGCATCCACAGCTTCAACCGTTAGGTCGAACGGCGTCGAATCAGGCTTCACTTTGATCGGCGGCTTTTTGGACTTTGCGGCCGCCGCCTTCTTCGTGCTATCCACCTTTGTCGTGTCCTTTGGAGGCGAGCGCGGCCCCGGCTCGTCAGGCGTCGGGGCCAGCGACAGCACGATCGCCTGCGTCGTGTCAGGGCTCCATGCGCCGCGCAACGAATCCGCCATCGTTATGCTGAACGATGCCGGTTGCCCGCGCTTCGTCGTGTCGTCCCCGGCCATGCGGTTGTTCCAGCCTAACCAGACGGCGTTATGACCGACGGTCGCGTTGCGCCACCTGAGCGGCACGTTCGCTTCCTTCCACGTCGAAAGGCTGTCGCCCTTGAGTGTCACGCCGGCGACGCTCCCCGTCGTGACATCGACGTCCTCATCGAAACGCGCGAGCGCGCGCAGTCCGTTCTCCTCGAATCGCGTCGAGTACATCGTCTTGGGGAGCCAGCCACCGATCACCCGGTGATCGCGGAAAATCGGTAAGTACTCGACCTTGTCGCGAAGCGTCGCTTCGAGAAACGCGGTCATGACGACCTTGCCGAACTGGCGCTGCTCTTCGGGCGTGACTAGCTGATCGAGATTGAGCCAGCGCTCGCTGCGCTGCCCGTTGTCCTTGTTATTCCAAACCGTGTTCCACTGGCCGTGGTTCGCGCGATACATCCACACCGCGGACTTAAAGTGCGGCTTGCCATCTGTGAACTTGATGCGTTGCCATTGAGCGAGTCCGTTGAACGCAGAGACATCTCCGTCGTGCGATCCGTGGATGACGAGGTAGCTCACGTTCTCGATAGGCGTAGGCCGCCCGGTCGGCCGATACTGCCCGTCCACCGGCGCGATGGCAACGAGTGAACGGATCCCGAAGTTGAACTTGAACGCCAGCTTTGCGTCGTCGGGATAGTACGGCAGCCTGTTGAACGCACCGGCCACCGCGACAGCCTCGCCGCCTCGCGAGTGGCCCATCAGCGCGATGCGCGTCGTGTCGACTTTGTGGTAGAACGGCCTGCCTGACGAGTCGTTGAACGCGCGCCACGCTTCCAGATGCTTGAGCAGCATCCATCCGCGCGCGTCGTTCTCGTTGCGCGTATTCCCGTTGAGGAAATTCTCGTCCACGGAAACCATGATGAATCCGCGGCTGGCGAGCAGCTCACCGAGATAACCGTAACCGGGATCAGAGAACTCCTTCATGTTGTGATTCCCGTGCACGATGAGCACGAGCGGGAATGGGCCGTCGCCGTCCGGATACCAGACGCGTCCGTTGACCGGCATTTTGTCGAAGCCGAAGCCCCAATATTTCTTGCGCGACTTGTCTTCGGTGCTTGCGAGCTTGCTCCCGTCGACCCTCGCCGTCTTGATGCTGACGGAATCTTTGAAATAGAGGCGGCGGATATCCGTTCCGCTCCCGTAGTAGAGGTGCCTAACGGCGTATCGCCCAGGCTCGCCGGGATTCGGCGCGTTCAACGCCTGGCGTGCGAGGATGACGCCGGAGTCGTTACGCGAGAGCCGCGTCGGCTGGACACATGCCGCGCCGGCGGCGACGAGAAAAGCAGCGAGAGACAAGCGATTCAGCATCGGGACCAGGCCATCCGAGATGGATATCAACGTGGCGGACGAGACCGATGTTGGACAGTCCTGGGATGTAAACCGTTTGCTTTCTGGCAGTTGCGCCGAGAGAGCGGCCTCGGGCCGGGCGAAGAGGCGCCTAACGGGTTCCTTATTGCGGTGGCGGCGAGGGGCTGGGAGTTGGCCGGTCCTCGCGCGCCACCGGCATCGTCCGAGGGGCGCGACGCCGTTCGAGGACCGGGCTTACCCATGGCGCCGGATCGGGTGGGGTATCGCGATCGGGTCCCCTCCACGCGCCTGGTCCCAACAAATCGCTCAGCTGCGCCCGGCGCCTGGCGTACAGTTGCCGCTCCCAGGGCGGCGGGAAGCGCACCCACTCACTGGCGGCGATCGCGAGCGGCAATGCGCTCATCACCAAGGTGAGGAGCGTAAGACCCAAGTGCACGCCATGTATTTGGCTGCCTAACGCGTAGGCCAGGAGCATGACGCCGCCCACGATCACGTGCGGCCAGAGAACCCACGCGCGTGGACTCTTGCGCGGCACTTTGTGCGTGATCGCGTACGGCGCCTCGCCTCGCCGTATCACACGCCACATTGCCAGCCACTGGTACGGCCACTTCGCGAACTGCAGCAGCGTCGCTCTCCAGTGCACGCCCGACTCCCGCTTCGGATCCAGGTAGTAGGGCCGGGCAAACCGCCCAATCACCGAACCCAGGAGCGCGAGTGAGGCCATGCCAATGAGCACCGGATGTTCTGTGAAGTAGGGGCGGTGTCCCGTGAGCAGGAGCAGCAGGACAGTCGCGTAGGCGATCCCGAGCGCGAGCGAACGGAGGTAGTACACGCCGTGGAAAATTCCCAGAACCCGATCGGCGACCGGCAGACGGCTGACGAGGCTGGGGAGCCGATGCAGCTTGATCTCCACCACGCTCTTGGTCCAGCGCACCTGCTGGCGCAGGTAGTCGTACCAATTCACCGGCGTAGTTCCGAGCGCGAGGATCTCGGGGACGTAAACTCCGCGCCATCCGCCCGCACGGTACAACAGCG
>CBQVAZ010000374.1:0-4257 GCA_967720205.1 uncultured Gemmatimonadaceae bacterium
CCGCCGAACACAACCGAGGGCACCACACCAAGAAGTTTGGCGGCGACACCGGACTCGAACGCACCCAATTCGTTCGAGGAGCCGATGAAGATTGCGTTGACGGAGGATACCCTGCCTAACAACTCGTGCGGCACCATGATCTGCAGCAAGGTCGAGCGGATCACGGCGCTGATGTTGTCCGCCGCGCCGCTCACGAAGAGAAACGCCAGCGACAAAATGAAATTGCGCGACACCGCAAAGCCGATCATGCACGCGCCGAAGATCGCGACGACCGTGAGCAGCGTTCGTCCCGCACGCTGAAACGGCGGACGGTGCGCGATGATAACCGCCATGAGCACAGCGCCCGCACCCGGCGCCGCTTGCAATATCCCCAACCCCTGCGGCCCAACCTGCAGAATGCGGTCGGCAAAGATCGGCAAAAGCGCCGTCGCCCCTCCGAAGAACACCGCGATCATGTCCAGCGTGAGCGCGCCGAGGATGATCGGCTGACCGCGCAGGAAGTGCCAGCTCTCGCTCAGGCTCTCGATGAGCGATTCGCTCGCCAGGGCACGCGCGGGTGGAACGTGCCTGATCTGCCACATCGCCGCGAACGCGACCAGAGTGAGAACGACGTTGACGCTGAACGTTAGGCGGGAGCCGAATCCGGCGTAGAGCAGCCCGCCCATCGCCGGTCCCAGGACGCTGGCGAGCTGCCATGACGAGCTGCGCCACGTCGCGGCATTCGCGTACGCCTCGCGCGGTACCAGCTCAGCGACAAGCGGACTGCGCGCGCTCTGGAGAAAGCTGCGAGCGAGACCACAAACGGCGATGATCAGGTAATAGGGCCAAACTACCCGTGGAGTGGGCCAAACGAGTGCGAGCACGAACAGTGTCACCGCGGCGGCAACCAAAACCGCGAGCGACCAGAGCGAGATGCGCCTGCGGTCTCCGCGATCCACCACGTGACCAGCCAAAAGCGCAACGCTGACGTAAGGAACGACCTCGGCGAGACCGACGAGACCTAACGCCAACGGATCGCGCGTGACTTGGTAGATTTGCCACGAGACGACGATCGCCTGCACCTGCGAGCCCATGCTCATCGCCAGAAGCGAGACGATGAAGCGACCGAAGTTTGGGAAGCGAAAGGCGGCGTACGAGTCGCGCGCGCGCGAAGCCGGGGCCGGCGGCATGCGCGCGAAAACTACATTGCGTGCGTCCTGGTCGCGCGCTCCAGCTTAGGAGCGCGGACGATACAGCATCAGCGTCACGTGAAACGCGTCGCCCTCCGCCGTCTCGATCTTGTCTGCTGGCGTCCAGTAACTGCTCTGGAGAAACACGCCGATCGGGACACCGCCGACGTTGAGATTGGCGCGCTCCCCTGGACGTAGCGTCGCGGTCCCGCCACCTAACGTCACGGTCACAGGCGCGACCGAATCTCTGCCCGGTGGCCGCTGTGTGACGCTCAGCCCTTCGGGGAAGCGGCGCGCGTACGGCCGCATGCCGCCATCGGAGAGATAGAAGAGCAACGGCCTGGCATCCGCGGCGCTGAGCATGAGCTCTCGGCGGATCGACTGATTCTCCAGCTCGTCGCGCACGCGCAGCCGGTACTGTGCGTTAGGCTGCACCGCGGCGAGCTGCGTCGTGTCCGGTAGTTTGAAATGCAGTTCGAATGGCTCCGTGCGCCCCGTGAGCGTGCCGACGATCGTGCTTGGCGTCGAGCTGGTGACGGCGAACGCGCCGGCGTACTGCGGCAGTGGCGTGCGCGAGAACGCGCGCACAGTGGCGACGACTCCTTGCTGGATCGTCGGTGCGGCAGGTGTGCGCGGCGAGTCGGCCACTTGCGCCGGCGTCCGCACCGACACGCGCTGCTGAACCGAAGGAAGAGATTCAAATGAAGGGAGCTGCCCCTTCGCCGCGGCGTCGCGCCAGCGCTGCTTCATCGCGCTATCCGGACTCGCAGCAACGAGCTGATCGACGGAGGAGACTCGAGCAGGCTTGTCCTCGGTCGTGCGACCACACGCTGCAAGCACCGTCGCTACCAGCAGAATGGAGCGTATCGGAGGGATGTGCATAGTCGGTCTCCTCTACGACGAACCGTTGAGACGCGGACCGCGAAACACGAGCTTTGCCCAATTCGCGAAATCGCGCCAAGTGTCCGTTGTATCGCCGTCTGTGTTGATGTCTTTGCTCGCGGCGGCGTCCGTTGCGTCGCCATCAGCATTCCAATCGCGCGCGGCGCCGAGGCAGACGCCCTGCGTTTCATCGAGCGCGTTTTCGACCAGGTCGCGATTCATGCCGTCAGAATAGTCCACGATCGTGTTGACAGACGCGGGAAGCGCGCCCCCGGGTTCAGTCGCGGCAGCATCGTGGTAGTAGAACGGTACGCACACGGGTGTGTTGCTACGCGTTGCGTTACTGCGCCCTGTTCGCAATTGCCAGCTGTAGCTCATCACGCTGTTGTATGCCGGATTGCCTGTGAAGTGCGTTTCTCCGCCGTGTTTTTGATCGAGGTTGTGACCGAACTCGTGCAGGAGCGTTTCCGCGCCGCTGCGCACCGTCTGCATGGGCGCGGAAAAATCATCGAAGCTCACGATGCAATCGTCGCCGCCGTTGCCGAAGCTGACGTCGCTGATGCCGCTGGAGCCGTTAGGCCGAGCGTTGGCCCAAATACAGTAGTGGTAGATGCGACCACGATTCGCGTCGTCGAAGCTGGCCGCCTTGAACGTGTAGAAGTTGGTGTGTCCGGTCATCGGATTGTCGGCGCCGGTGAGATCCGTCGTTTGCGAGAAAGCGACGGTGCCACTGTTGTCGATGACAAGATGCACGCCATTGGAATCGATCGGATTGAGAATCGGCGCGGACGCGAAGGCGTCCGTCATCGCCGTCCACACGCCCGCGGCTGGGGGATTGGCCAGCCCGTTCATCACATCCACTTCCAGAAAGACGTCGGGGCGGAACGGGTTCGCACCTAACGCGGGTAGATCGACGTCGATCGTGCCGTTGCCATCGGCGTCGAAGCCGTTGCGCTCGATCACGTCGGGAAGATCGTCGCCGTCGCTATCCAGCGTTGCCGAATCCGCAGGGAGCTGATAGTTGACGACAGCGCTTTCCAGGCCGTCGCTGTTGCGGATCTTCACGGCGATCGTTGATCCCGTGGCACGATCTCCTGGTGCGCTCAAGAGCAACGTGTGGTGATAGATCGGCAAACCTAACGAGTTCACATCGACACCGTAGCGATCGCCGCGCATCGCCTTCCAGGCGACGGACGGTTGCACCACACCGTCGACGAGCACCTCCGCGCCGACGTCGGTATTCGCGCCCTGCACGAAGAGCCACGTAGTCACGAGATTGCCCGGCTTGAACGTGGCGCCCACGATGCTCACACGGTCCAGCCGCGGCGCGGAGAACGGCTGCGCCGCGGTGACCGTGAACGGCAGCTTCCCGCTCCGCTGTGTCCCTCGAATCAGCTGCACGTCGTGCGCGGCGACCGTCACTCCGTCCGGCACTGAGAACATCGTCGCACCGAGAAAGCCGCCAGCGAGACCCGTTTCCGAAGCGGACTCAGCGTCCCACAGGACATTGGCAAAGATTCGATCGCCAGACACCAAAACGAGCGTTCGCTCGGGCCCCGTGTTCGGATCGAGGCTCGTGAGAGTGGGCGCTCCGCAGGCGGCGACCGCACCAAGTATGAGCGCCCACTGAAAGCCGCGTCGTTGCCTTCCCATCGTTCGCATCCTCCCCGTTGCGCTCGCAAGGTGCCTGGACCCGAGCGACGTGTCCACTCGGGAAACTCCTAGCCACCTCCGACTTCAACGGAGAAGGGACCGGCAGCGTTTTGGCAGAGATACTCTCGCGCCGACGCGAGTCGTATCACACCTTGTATTCGCTTAGGGCTGACCCCTAACCGCGAACCCCTCACCCCTCGGGGGTAAACATGCGCCTCGTTTTCGCAGTCGCTGCAGCGACACTTGCCACCGCCGCAGCCGCTCAAGCCCCATCGAATCGGCTAACGATCGACAGCTATTTCGAATGGGAAGACGTCCAGTCGCCGCAGCTTTCGCCGGACGGCAAACAAATCATCTACACGCGCCGCTGGATCGACAAGCTGAACGACCGCTGGGAGTCGTCGCTCTGGATGATGAACGTCGACGGCACCAAGAATCGCGCCCTCACGCAGGGCGGCGACGTACAGTGGTCACCTGACGGAACACGCATCGCGTACATCGCGCGCGGCGAGCCGGGTGGGTCGCAGATATTCGTTAGGTGGATGGACGCTGA
>CBQVAZ010000375.1:0-4249 GCA_967720205.1 uncultured Gemmatimonadaceae bacterium
CGCCAACGTACCTCGTCCACGCTGTCACAGGCGAGCCTGGCGCTCGCCTACAAGCCGACGGGGAGGCTATGCTATGCGACCCGCTTTTGGAGCAGCCGCCGCGTTTGGGACTCGGGCAATTGAGGGTGGCGCGGGGTATGAAGTAAAGTTCCTCGCTACCTCAGCCATATCATGTTTCCCAAGTCCATTCGCATCAGACATATCGCTCTTGCAGCCATAGCCCCGCTGCTCATGACCGTCGCGGGGAGCCGAGCCCATGCGGGTAGCCGACACTTGGCGCTGGTGAAGTCCGATCCAGCGAACGCGGCCAAACTCGCGAACGCGCCGAAGGCAATCGAGCTCTGGTTTTCGCAAAAGCCCAATCTCAAGCTCACGCGCATCGTGCTCACAAACGCAAAGCACGATACGCTCAAGCTGAAGAGCACCGTTCTCGCCGACACCTCGGGGAAACGGGTGAGTGCCGCAATAGCGAACCCGCTTGTGTTGGGCAAGTACGACGTGAGCTGGCGCACGCTGTCGCGCGACGGTCACGCTGTTGCCGGCAAGTTTTCCTTCACGATCGACAGCGCTGCTGGGAAGAAGACGACAGCTACGGCGCGCAAGCCGCGTTAGGCACCACGCAAGCGAGCGCAAAGCCGGCCCTCTCACCGGGGCCGGCTTTGTCAATTCCAGCGGCGGAATGTGACCAACCGAGATGACGCCGAGGTCTACCCTCCAAGGGACCGCATCACCGGAGGGTGTCATGTCACGCAGGGTCACGTCTCTTCGCACGTTCTTCGTCCTTCTGACCTGCGCGGCGGCGCCTAACGTCGCAGCTACGCAAGTCATTGCCCCGCGCACGGTTCCGGTGCTCATCGGGCAGCAGTTCGACATCCTACCCTCGGACCGCGCCGGCATGGCGGGCGTCACGATCGCGCTCGACGACACGCTGATCGACCCGTTCGTTAATCCAGCCAAAGCGTCGCGCGTGCGCAGCGCATTCTTCTCGATCGCGCCGTTCTTCTACAACTCGTCGAATACCGACGGCGGTGGACGGACCTTCCCCGTGAGTGGAGCAGGGCGCTTCGGGCAGAGCTCGTGGAGCGGCGCGGGACTCTTCGCGCTGCAACAGCTCGATCGCATGGCGATCGGCTTCGACCAGCCGCTCAGCGAGCGCACCGCGGCGAACCAGTACGTGATGGGGATCCTTTCGCGCCGCGTCGGCGACATCTCGTTAGGCGCATCCGCCTACTTTGCGGATCTGGGCGCCGAGGAAGGGATCGACCTCCTGTATTCCGGAAGCGATCGCATTCAGCAGGCGGGACGCGCGGCCGATGTGCGCGTCGGCATGACAAAGGACTGGGGCGGTCATCGTTCCTTCGAGGCGCTCCTCGTACGCAGCCAGTTCGACATGACGCACGACGTTCACTATCCCGCCGTTACGCGCTGGCTTCCTCCGAATGGACAGCAGCAGATCCTCGAGCCGGAGCGTCAAGAACACAATCGCGATCACACCACGACGTGGGGCGCGCACAGCGAGTACTCGCAGGCGATTGGAGCGGAAGGTTGGCGCGTCGGCTGGCTCGCGACGGCGAATCGCCTGTCGCATCCGAAGATTCCCGACTACCGCATCCGCGAAGTAATCACGGTGCCGCGCGATCCGGGACACACGATGGCGTATAACGTCGGCTTCGGCCTGGCGAAGCTGACGCGCTACTCGAGCTTCGGCATGGATGTCATCCTCGAGCCAATATTCAGCACGACATGGGCCGAGGCGTTAGGCGACACGCTGACGAGCAGTGGAGCGCCGCTGAAGCGCGGGGCTCACTCAGTTGATAATCGCACGCGCTTCTCCAACGCCATGCTGCGTTTCGGGCTCGGACACGAGCTGCCGATCGGCAAAGACTCGAGCGAACACTTCGGTTTTCAATTCGGGCTGGGCGTGCAGTCGATCAGCTATCGGCTCAAGCAAGCGGATCGGATCGCTGAAACGGCGCGCATACAGAATGAGCACTGGATGGAGTGGTCGCCGACCTTCGGCTTCAAGTATCGCGGCAAGGGTTTCGACGCCGGGTATACGTTCACCCTAACGTGTGGCGCAGGCGGCTCATGCACGCCGGGATGCTTCCTCGTCTGCGGCGGTGACGATGTGAGCGTAGCGTCGGCGCCACCGGCGCCAGGTGGCGGGGGCGTCATTGCGTCGCCCACGGAGGCGCTGCGCTTCGAGGGCGGACGGGTGTCGACGCATCGGTTTACCGTGACGATGAGGATTAGGTAGGTCAGAGGTCAGACGTCAGAGGTCAAGAGGGGCGTTGGAGCGGGGAACGGCGGACTGGTGTAGGAGTTGTTTCCGTGGTTGCGCCTTGTGGCGTAATTTGTCGGACCTCTCACGCCAGCATCTGAACCGTATGCGCGTTCAATTTCGCTCCGCCGTTTCTCTCGTTCTTTTCGCCTCGCCGCTCGCGGCGCAGTCGCGCCAGCTCACAGCCGACGACTACGCGCGCGCTGAGCGATACCTCGGCACGATCACGGCTCCGCTCGTCAGCGGCAGTAACGTGCGGCCGACTTGGCTGGCGGACGGACGCTTCTGGTATCGCACGACCGTGCCTAACGGTTCTTCATTCGTCCTTGTCGACCCAGTGCGTGGCACTCGAGTGTTGGCGTTCGATCAGACGCGCCTCGCCGCTGCGCTCGCGACCGCTTCCGGCACGAAGGTCGACGGCAACCAGCTGCCTATTCAAGCGCTGGAGCTTTCCAAAGACAGCCGGAAGCTCAATGTGACCGTGCAGACTCGGCGCTGGAATTGCGACCTTCAGCGCTACGTGTGCACGGCGGACACAACGGCTGTCGCCCCGCACAGTGCGCCGCCGCCGAATTCGAGCGTGTCGCCCGACGGCAAGTGGGCCGTCTACATCAAGGATTTCAATCTCTGGACGAAGGACCTAACGAGCAATCAGGAAGCGCAGCTCACCACCGACGGTATCAAGGACTTCGGCTACGCGACGAACAATGCC
Source organism: uncultured Gemmatimonadaceae bacterium (assembly GCA_967720205.1). GTDB lineage: Bacteria > Gemmatimonadota > Gemmatimonadetes > Gemmatimonadales > Gemmatimonadaceae > DASYRX01. Next base: position 2,994 of record CBQVAZ010000375.1, read on the forward strand.
GGCTGGGTACACAGCGACCGGCCGGTCGTGACCTGGTCGGAAGACTCGAGACAGATCGCCACGTTCCAGCACGACGGCCGCGGCGTGCGCGACATGCACCTCGTCGCGACCAATGTCGGTCCGCCGCGCATCGAGACGTGGAAGTACCCGATGCCCGGCGACAGCGTGATCTTCCGCATCAGCCGGGTGATCATCAATCAGGGGCCGGATGGACGTCCGCGCCTCGTTAGGCTGCAGATGCCGCCGGACCAGCACCGCTCCACCGTGTCGGATCACGTGGCGTGCGGCGGAGGGATCTGCGACGTGCAGTGGTATCCGGACGGGTCCCACCTCGCATTCATCTCCAGCTCACGCGATCACAAGACCGCCTGGTTCCGCGTCGCCGACGCGCAGACCGGCCAGGTGCGCACGCTCCTCGAAGAGAAGATGGCGACTCAGGTGGGCGATGCGTCGCTCACGGAAAACCTCTGGCGCGTGCTACCCGCTTCGAACGAGCTGATCTGGTGGTCGCAGCGCGAGAATTGGCTGCATCTCTATCTGTACGATCTCACGACCGGGCAGCTCAAGAACCGCATAACGAGCGGTGAAGGGAACGTGGACGACATCATACGCGTCGACGAAAAGACACGCAGCATCTACTTCCTCGGCGCGGGGAAAGAGGCTGGTCGCGATCCGTACTTCCAGCATTTGTACAAGATCGGCTTCGACGGACGCGGGCAGACGCTGCTCACGCCGGAGAATGCGAATCACGTTGTCACGATGTCGCCGGACGGCAAGTACTTCGTCGACTCGTACTCGACGCCTGACACGCCGCCAATCACCGTGCTGCGCGACGCGAATGGAAAGCTGATTCAGACGTTGGAACGGGCTGACATCTCGCGTCTACTCGCGACCGGCTGGAAACCGCCGACGCCAGTTCGCATGAAAGCACGCGACGGAAAAACAGACATCTATGGGTTGATGTACACGCCGTCGAAACTCGATTCGACCAAGAAGTATCCGATCGTCAATCAGATTTATCCGGGCCCGCAGTCCGGGAGCGTCGGACCGCGATTCTGGTCTCCTGCGCGCGGTGACAACCAAGCGCTCGCCGAGCTGGGGTTCGTCGTCGTTCAGATCGACGGAATGGGGACGCCGGGTCGGTCCAAGGAGTTCATGGACTACTACTACGGACGCATGAACGACAATACGATTCCGGATCAAGTCGCCGGAATGAAGGAGCTCGCGCAACGATATCCGTTCATCGACATCGAGAA
>CBQVAZ010000376.1:0-4227 GCA_967720205.1 uncultured Gemmatimonadaceae bacterium
ATTGGGCACGGGTGCAAGACGGCGCAGTTAGAGGTGCTTGCTCCGCCTAACGCGTGGCGGAAGGCGCATCCGTCCGAAGTATCTCGATCCTCGTTCCGCGCTGGCGAACTCCTCCGTCATCGGCAGGGGTCATGACTCCCAATGAGCCCGGTGATCGCGTTGATCTGCGCGTGAGGGACGCTTGTCGTTAGGCGTATCGACTTCACGGCGGCGTACTGGGAGAGTGAGTCACGCACCCAATGTGCTTTGCACCTCAGGCAGGGCGCTTTGCGACCAATGGTTGGCTGCTGCCATCCTAGAACAGGTCGAGTAGGCCCGCTGCCGACCGGAAGGGCGCGAACGTTCCGTGCCTTACGAGCGAAGGCCGGCGAGGACTGGGCACCGACGCACGATTTCCATTGACTCGAGACCGGGAAACGGTGGCGTCTCACGATCGTCATCATTCGTCGACCCAACCTGCGACTTACCCCGCTTGCGTCCAGTCCACCTCCTTCTCGCGACGACTCTGATAAGCGCTGCTTGTGCGACCGCCAAGCAAGCGCCACGTCAGGCAACGTCGGCACCTGCAGCCGTACCCGAGATCCGCATCGTGCGCGAGACGGTCAGCGTACGCGACACGACTATGGAACGCAGCGTAGGGCGGCTCGAATTCCAATTGCTCGTGAAGGACGCCCAACTAGCAGAGCTACAATCACGTCTCGACGACACGCGCGACGAAGTCGTCCGCACAATGGCCAAGCTCAAGACGGCCGCAAGTCGCGCCGAAGCTGCCTCTGGCATGGCGGAAGCCGAAGTTGCGCTGCAGTCGCTGCGCGCCAGCGGACAACCGCAGGCTCCTGAGTTGCTGCAGGCCAACAAGCTCATGCAACAAAGCTCTACGGAGTTCGATAAGCAGAACTATGGCGGCGCTCTGTATCTCGCACAGCAGGCGAGGACCACGTCCGTCGCCGGTCGAGCGCGCCTAACGGGTGCGAGTCGTGCCCAGTTGCTGGTGGGCGAAACCCGTTTCGCGGTGCCGTTGCGCTTTCGCGTCGGCAGTCGCGGCAATGTACGCGCCGGACCCGGGACGAACTTTCCGGTCGCGTTCACGGTGGACGTCGGAGCGGAACTGACCGGCTACTCGCATCGCGACGAGTGGATCAGGATCACAGACCCGAGCGGCAGAAACGGCTGGATCTTTCGAAACCTCGTGGCCCGTTCTTAACGCTTGCGTTAGGCTTTGGCCGTCTTGGGTCTCGCCATCGACCGCGCCAGCACGACCCGGTTTCTTCCGCCGTGCTTCGCTTCGTAGAGGGCATTGTCGGCGGCTGAAATGATCGCCAGCGCGTTCTCCGCATCCGTTGGGAATTCGGCGATGCCGATGCTCAAGCTGATCCGCTGGCCTGAGAAGTCCTCCCGCGAAAGGCGCTCACGAATCCGCTCGGCAACGACGCCGGCCGCCTCCGCGTTCGTCTCGGGCATAACGATCACGAATTCCTCGCCACCGTAACGGGCCGCGCAATCCACCTCGCGTATCGATTCCCGCAGGATGCCAGCCAGTGTCTTGAGAACGTGATCACCCGCGGGGTGGCCGAACATATCGTTGTATTTCTTGAAATTGTCCACGTCGGCCATGATCACGCTGAAAGGAGACCTGTTGCGCGCGTGTCGGTGCCCCTCTTCCTCGACGCGTTGGATCAGTAAGCGGTGATTGGCCAATCCAGTCAGGCTGTCCGTCACAGAGAGCCGCTCCAGCTCTTCGTTCTGCTTTCGTAGCGTGCCGTTGACCAACTCGATTCGCTGCCTCCCGACTCGCAGACGCGCGACCATTTCATTGAATACATTCGTTAGGTCGCGCACCTCGCCGTCGCCTGTGGCGGGGAGGTCGACGGCCAAGTCGCCACGAGCAACTTCCACCGCTCCCCTCGCCAGGCGATCAAGTGGCCTCACGATGAGAAGTCCGAGACGGTAGGCGCTCGTCGAGACGACCAGCAGCAACGCCAGTACGGCAAGCAGGGCGAACTTTCCAAAGCGATTGACTTCCCGGAACGCGCCAGCGGTGGGAATGTGCGCGACTACGGCCCAGCGTCCCTGAGGGACACGTTCCAATGTCGCAAGCACTTCGCCATCACTTAACTGCACATGCAGAGCACCAGCGCGATCCAGCGTTAAGAGACGGTCAAGTGTTTCTCGAGGGAGCTGCGTGCGCATGAGCTCCGGCGAGATACCGGCGGAGCTGGCGACGAGAGTCCCAGCGTCGTCGATCACCTGCAGAACGGTTGTCGTGTCAGGGGCGAACGATCGCAGCATCGGTTCGATCGGCGCGAGATTGAGCTCCGCCGCAAAGGCGCCCACCACATGACCATCGCTCTGCCTAACGGGCACCGCGATGATGAGTTTCCCTTTGGCTACTTTCTCGTCCCAGTATGCGGCGCCGACGAGCTGCCCGTCGGTTCGCAATGCTGTCTGCCAGTCGTCGGGAAGCGCCACCGACATCGCGTTAGGCACCGTGCTCGCGAGGACGCGACCCGTGAGGTCCAATATGAAGAGCTGCTCGAAGTCGCTGAACCGTTCGTGCAGTGACGCGAGGTATTCGCGCATTCGCGACCCGGCAAGCTGACTCGAACCAGGATTGAGGTTGCGTGATACCTCATCGGAGCTGGCAAAAACACGCAGGTCCAGTGAGCGTTCCTTGAGCCACACACCGACTGCACGCGCCGTTTGCGTCGCCTCCGAAAGCAGCTCCTGAGAGATCTTCTCCTCGAGCGCACGCCGGTTTTGCACATACGCAATGCCGAGTGACGCACTCGCCGGAAGCAGTGTTCCAACCACAGCGAGCGCGAGGATCTTGTTGCGGATGCTGTCGAGACGAGGGACTCGGAGGCGGAGGCGGGAAAGGCTGGGCAAGCAGCGGCTCTGTGGTAGGACGTGCTTCGGTCCTGCCTGGGGTGCAGGACTGCTCGATAACGACAGGCACTGGACCCTCTAGGTAACGAAAACAGCAGTCTACAAGGCACTTACCGACAACGGCTTCGAGACCGATGGTTGGCTACACGCCCGCTCGATCAGCCGCGGGACGTGAGGTGCTGCAAGCCTTGTCAGACGATTCCGCAAACCCAAGAGGTATTTTTTTGAGAACGATGAGCGATCAGAGCGAGTTAGACAGCGTTTCCCGACGGCGTGTTATCCAGAGCGTCGCCTCAATCCTCCCGTTGCACCTCGGGTCCCGCGTGGCCATCGCGCTCGCACGTTTTGGAATGGCCGACACGACGCTCCCGTTAGGCGACGACCTCCTAGAACTGGGAGCGCGCGAAGCCGTCACTCGCATCCGGCAGGGCGATATTAGCGCTGAGACGTACGTCGCCCAGCTGTTGAGGCAATACGAAGCACACAAGAATCTCAATGTCGCCGCTGCGATCGATGAGGCACGCGTGCTGGAGGCCGCGCGCGCGGTCGATCGCTTGCGCGCCCGGGGAGCCAAGCTGGGGCCGGCCGCTGGATTGCCGTTCGCGGTAAAGGACCAGATTGCCGTCGCTGGATTGCCGGCGTCAGGTGGAACCGCGGCGCTCAAGGGATACGTACCGAAGCGACATGCGGTCATGGTCGAGCGACTGGTCGCTGCCGGCGCGATCCCGTTCTGCAAAACGACGCTCCCCGACATGAACGTCGTCGATGGCCTCATGCACCAGATCTCTTCGCATAGTGATGCCTTCGGAGCGGTTCGCAATCCATACGATCTACGTCGCGTTCCAGGCGGCAGCAGTGGTGGCAACGGCGCGATCCTGGCTGCTCGTATCGTCCCAGCCGCGTTAGGCCTCGACACGAACGGCTCCATTCGCTGCCCGTCCGCATTTTGTGGCGTGACCGGACTGCGGCCTTCGACGTACACGATCGAGAACGCGATCAAGCGAACCAATCGGAAACGATACGCCGACGATGGCCTCGTGATGCCACCGGCGCGGCGACTCGATACGATGGGCCCGATGGCGCGAACTGCGTCAGACGTGGCGTTCCTCGACACGATCCTAACGAGCGAAGCGGTACCCACGATCGACTTGCGCGCGGTGCGTATCGCGGTTCCGCGTCCGGACTATTGGGAGCGCGACGATGTCGATCCGGGCGTCGCAAGCGTCATTCGAGAGGCGTTTGCAAAATTGCGCGACGCGGGCTGCACGCTCGTGGAGATCGATCTCGAGGATGAGGTGCGGAGCATCGTCGGCACGATATTTCAACCGACGCCGGCCGCCA
>CBQVAZ010000377.1:0-4226 GCA_967720205.1 uncultured Gemmatimonadaceae bacterium
ACCTCGCCGAGCGTTTTCAGACGCCGGTGTTCGTGGTGTCGGACCTCGATATCGGCATGAACGACTGGATGTGCAAACGCCTAACGTGGGACGACAACTATCGCCCCGATCGCGGCAAGGTGCTGAGCGCCGAAGAGGTCGCCGCGCTGCCGAAGTTCTCGCGTTATCTCGATGTCGAGGGCGATGGCATCGCACCTCGCACGCTTCCCGGTGTGCATCCAAAGGGCGCGTACTTCACGCGCGGCTCGGGCCACGACCGGCACGGCGCCTACACAGAGGACGCGGCGGCGTACCTTGACGTCGTCGACAGGCTAGCGAAAAAGCTCGCTCTCGCCGCGGAAGCGCTACCTGCTCCTGAGATAATCACCAAGCCTAACGCCGAGGTCGGGATCGTCTCGTTAGGTGGCTGCCACGCGGCGGTCCTCGAGGCGCTCGATCGCCTGCGCGACCAGGGGATCGCCTGCGACTACCTGCGGGTGCGCGCCTTCCCCTTCGCGGCGTCCATCGGCGAGTTCCTCAAGTCGCATTCGCAGGTCTTCGTCGTGGAACAGAACCGCGATGCGCAACTCCGCTCATTGCTCACTTTGGAGACGGGCGTCGCGCGCGATCGCATGACGCCGGTTCTGGATTACGGCGGACTGCCGCTCACCGCGGAGCGTGTGGTGCGCGCGGTGACATCGCAGACCGTAGGAGCAGCTGTATGACGTCCATCACGAAACCGGCGGTCCGGCACCCCGGCCTCGAAAGAAACTCGCTCGGCCTAACGAAGCGCGACTATGAAGGGTCGATGTCGACGCTGTGCGCCGGCTGTGGTCATGATTCCGTGACGGCAGCGCTGATACAAGCCTTCTTCGAGCTGGATATTCCGCCGCATCGCGCCGCCAAGATGAGCGGCATCGGCTGCTCCTCAAAGACGACGGCGTATCTCCTGAGCCAATCGCACGGGTTCAACTCCGTGCACGGTCGCATGCCGTCGGTCGCCACCGGTGCGAATGCAGCGAACAAGGATCTGCACTACATCGGCATTTCTGGCGACGGCGATTCGCTCTCGATCGGACTCGGGCAGCTGTGCCACGCGATCCGGCGCAATGTGAACATGTTGTATGTGCTTGAAAACAACGGCGTGTACGGCCTAACGAAGGGTCAATTCTCGGCGTCTGCCGACATCGGGTCCACGCTCAAGGGCGGTGAGCCCAACGCGCAGCCGCCGATCGACCCGGTGCTCCTCGCGCTCAACCTCGGCGCGACATTCGTGGCGCGCAGCTTCTCGGGCGACAAAACTCAGCTCGTCCCGATTCTAAAGGCCGGGCTGCTGCACAAAGGCTTCGCGCTTGTCGACGTGATCTCGCCGTGCGTGAGCTTCAACGATCACGATGGCTCGACAAAGAGCTATCGCTACACGCGCGAGCATCACGTTGATATTGCACCCGTGGATTTTGTGCCGCTTCAGTTGGAGATCAGCGCGCGTACGCAGCCCGGAGGGACGACGTCGGTGACGATGCACGACGGCAGCGTCGTTAGGTTCCGCAGCGTCGGCGAGGACTACGATCCGACCGACCGCGATGGGGCGTACGGTTTCGTCCGCGCGCATCAGGCCAAAGGCGAGGTCGTGACAGGCTTGCTCTTTATCGAGCAGAGCGGCGCGGACATGCACGCCGTGAGCAAGACCGTGGAGCGCCCGCTCGTCGAGCTACCATTCGATGAGCTGTGCCCTGGCAGTGGCGCGCTCGACGAGCTCATGGCCGAGTATCGCTAGAGGTTTAGCTGTACAAGCGAAGGCCTAGACGCCTCGCATGACATGACCGAATTCATCTCCATCCGCGGCGCGCGCGAAAACAACCTCAAGGACGTCACGCTCCAGATCCCCAAGCGTCAGCTCACGATCTTCACTGGCGTATCGGGCTCGGGGAAATCGTCGATCGTGTTCGACACGTTGGCGACGGAGGCCCAGCGCCAGCTCTACGAAAACTTCTCGCTGTTCATCCGCAACTTCCTTCCCAAGTACCCGCAGCCTGACGCCGACGCGATCGAGAACCTCGCTATGGCGGTCATCGTCGACCAGAAGCGGCTCGGCGGCGGATCGCATTCCACTGTCGGCACGGTGACTGACATCCATACCGTGCTGCGCCTGCTGTTCTCGCGCGTCGGCAAACCGTCGGCGGGCGGAGCGATCGCCTATTCGTTCAACGACCCGCGCGGCGCGTGTCCCGACTGCGGTGGCCTCGGGAAGAAGGTCGGCGTGATCTCCGACGACTTCCTCGATAGAGCCAAGTCGCTCAATCAAGGTGCGGTGCAGGTCCCGTTCTTCAAAGACTGGGACGTGCAGGCGTACACGTTGAGCGGCTTCTTCGACAACGACAAGAAGCTCAGCAAGTTCACCAAGGACGAGATGGAGCTGCTGCTCCACGGCAAGGACAAGAAGTTCACAGTGAAGTTCGGCGGGCGCACGATCAACCTCACCTACGTCGGCATCATCGCGAAGATCGAGCGTTCATTCGTGCAGCGCGACATCAAAACGCTCAGCGAGCGCACGCAGAAAGCGGTGATGCCGTATCTGAAACCGAGGCAATGTCCTTCGTGCAAAGGCGCGCGCCTCAACGCGGCCGCGCTCGCGAGCAAGATCGGCGGGCACAACATCGCGGAACTATCGGCGATGGAGGTGGGTGAGCTCGTGCCGGTGTTGCGTGCAATCAAAGAGCCCAAGGCGGGGCTGATGGTGAAGGCACTCGTCGAGCGGCTGCAGGCAGTCGTCGACATCGGGCTCGAATACCTGAGCCTCAACCGGGAAACCGACACGCTGTCCGGCGGAGAATCGCAGCGCGTCCGGATGGTGAAGCACCTCGGCAGCAGCCTCGTGGATGTGATGTACATCTTTGACGAACCGAGCGTGGGTCTCCACCAGCGCGACGTGCATCGCCTCAACGAGCTGCTCGGGAAACTGCGCGACAAGGGCAACACCGTGATCGTCGTGGAACACGACCCCGCTGTGATCCAGGCCGCCGATCACGTCGTCGATGTTGGACCGGGCGCGGGCAGCGGTGGCGGGACGATCGTCTTCGAAGGGACGTACGAAAAGCTTCTCAAGTCGGGGACGCTCACCGGCCGGCATCTCACGCAGTCGCTGCCTATCAAGAAGGACGTGCGCAAGCCTAACGGGCAGCTGCGCGTCAAGAACGCACGCGCGAACAATCTGAAGAACGTCTCTGTCGACATTCCCAAAGGCGTGTTCACGGCGGTCACCGGCGTCGCGGGCTCAGGAAAGAGCTCGCTCATCAACGAAGGGTTCCTCGTGCAGCATTCCGACGCGATTGTGATCGATCAATCTGCTGTCGGGACTTCCACGCGCAGCAACCCGGCAACGTACACCGGCGCGATGGACGACCTGCGCAAGGCGTTCGCGTCGGCAAACAAAGTGGACGCGGGGCTGTTCAGCTTCAACTCTAAAGGCGCGTGTGAAGCGTGCAACGGCTCGGGAGTGGTCTACACCGATCTCGCGTTCCTCGATTCGTTCAAGTCACCGTGCGAAGTGTGCCAGGGCCGCCGCTTCAAGGACGACGTGCTGGCGTACAAGCTCGACGGGAAATCGATAAGCGACGTACTCGCCATGACCGTGGCGCAGGCGGTGGAGCTGTTCCAAAAGCGCAAGGAGATCGTGCGCAAGCTGCAGGCGATGCACGACGTGGGGCTCGCGTATCTCACGTTAGGCCAACCATTGAGCACCCTGTCCGGCGGGGAATGCCAACGCATCAAGCTCGCCAGCGAGCTGCACAAGGACGGCAGCGTCTACGTGATGGATGAACCGACGACGGGATTGCACATGTCCGATATCGAGCACCTGCTGGAGATCATCGATCGCCTCGTCGACGGCGGGAACAGCGTGATCGTGATCGAGCACAACCTCGACGTCATCCGCCGTGCGGACTGGATCATCGATCTGGGGCCGGAGGGGGGCAACAAGGGCGGCGAGGTGGTGTTCCAGGGCACGCCGACGGATCTGCTGAAAGCGAAACGCTCGCTGACCGGGCAGTACATGCGGTAGCGCTGATTGTAGCGGCGAAAGTAATGCGCGCGCCGACCTAACGCTCAAGCTAAGCGTTCGTTAGGCGGCCGATCGAAGCGCTCGCCACGCAGCAGCACGGCAGCCAACCGAACAGAGTCTGCGGCGTCTGCTGCAATGCGTTGATATTCCCAACGAGGCCTAACGACGAGATCATGATTGGTCTGTA
>CBQVAZ010000378.1:0-4217 GCA_967720205.1 uncultured Gemmatimonadaceae bacterium
GGCGTCGCGCAGCGCAGTGAGAATCTGGCCAAGGGCGGGACCCGGCGCGACGCCCGCCGCGACGAGATCGTCGCCGTCGATCGCCAGATCGGCAACTGCAATCGGGTCGCGATAGGCGATGCGCACTCCGTCCTTGTAGAGCGTGCGCGCCGACTTTGGAGTCGGCGCCGTGAGCCCGCGCGTCTGCTGTGCCGCCCATCGGGCCGCGGCCAGACGGATCAGCAGCGCAAAGGCGGGCCGGCCGGCGACGGAAGCCCAGCGGCGGATCTGCGCAGCCGGAACTCGGTCGTCGGCTGTTGTGCTCGACGTGATTTCCGCGCCTAACGTATGCCAGGTGCGCAACAGCTGGACGATCTGCGCCGTGTGTTGATTCGAGAAGCGCAACGCACGCATCGTGCGATCGGCGTCGTCCGGATCGAGCTCGACGAAGAGCAGCGCCAGTCGCAGCAACCGGCGCCGATCGGCGCGCGCCTTCGCGCGATCGGTCGCCACGGCCAGATCGCCCGCGGACCCGGGCGCGCAAATGGCATCGATGGCGCTGAGCGCTACGTCGCTGACGCGCGCCAGCTCGGGAACCAGCGTGGCGAACGCTCCCGCGTCGCGCCACATACGAAACGTTAGGCTTGGGATTGATACCTGGTCCACCGTCTTCTCGATCTCTTGCTTGACTCGTTCCCGAGAGAGCCGGGCCAGGTGCGACGCGCTTTCGGAAATCGCGCGCCACGTGTCTTTCTCGATCGTAAAACCGAAGCGTCCGGCGAAGCGCAGACCGCGCAAAGCGCGCAGCCGATCCTCTTTCATCCTCTCGCTCGGCGTCCCGACTGCGCGCACGACGCCGCGCTTGAGATCCTCGCGTCCGCCAAATGGATCGCGCAGCTCGCCACGACTCGGCGAGTACGCGATGGCGTTAATAGTGAAGTCGCGACGCGCCAGATCATCGTCCAGGCTCACCCCGAACTCGACCTCGGCGTGACGACCATCCGTGCGCACATCGCGGCGGAACGTCGTCACTTCGTGCATGCGTCCATCGCGATCGAACACTCCAACAGTGCCGAATTCGATGCCGACAGGCACCGTGCGCCGAAAGACATTGCGCACTTCGTTAGGTGTTGCGCTCGTGGCCAGGTCCCAATCGAGGTGCGCGTGGCCGAGGAGGGCGTCGCGCACGGCGCCGCCGACACACCATGCTTCGAAACCGGCGCGCTCGAGTTTCGTGGCCAACTCGCGAACCGCCTCGGGTGGTGCGATTGCGGAATGGAGTTCGCGCACCCCTACTCCTCAACGGGCGACGTTCCACATGTTCCGCCCCCTATCCGCACAACACACTCCCGCCATTCACGTTCACGATCTCGCCGGTGATGTGCCGCGCGAGCGACGTGCAGAGAAAGACGATCGGGCCAGCGATGTCGTCTGCTGTTGCTACCCGCCCTAACGGGATGCTAGCCGCGATCTGTTCGCGCCCGCCGGCCGCGAACGCCGAGACAACCATATCGGTGTCGACCCAGCCTGGGGCGACGCCATTCACGGTGATATCGCGCGGCGCCAGCTCGATCGCGAGCGATTTGACGTACGAGATCATCGCCCCTTTGCTAGCGGCGTAGTCGGCGTGAAAGGCTTCACCACGCTGACCTGCCGTGCTCGTGACAAGCACGATGCGGCCACCGTTAGACATGGTGCGGGCCGCTGCGCGCGTTGTGTAGAACATCGCATCCACGTTCTCGCTGACAGTGCGCAGCCATCGCTCGTCCGAGAGTGCGTCGACAGCCACCGGGTCGCTCGGCCAGGTCCCGGCGTTTCCGACAAAGATGTCGAGACCACCGAGGTCTTGCCTGGCGCTGTCGATGAGGCGGTCACAATCGCCGCGCTGTGCGAGATCGCCCGCGACGGCGGAAGCACGCCGGCCAGCCGCCTGGATGCGCCTAACGACGTCGTCCGCCGCTTCTTTGCGTTTCCTGTAGCCGATGCAGACATCGGCGCCGGCTTGGGCGAGCATGAGGGCCGTCGCGGCGCCTATTCCTCGCGAGCCGCCTGTCACGAGGGCACGCTTGCCGCTCAGGTCGATCATTTCGCCGCCCACTCTTCCACCAGCTCGCAGATCGCGTGCTGGATGCAGAGATGGATCTCCTGCGCACGATCGGTGCGGCTTGTCGGCACGAGGATCGTCAGGTCTGCAGCCGCCTTGAGCGCGCCACCATCGCCTGCGCTCAAGGCCAGCACACGAGCGGCCTTGTTACGGGCCGCTCGCGCGGCGTGAATCACGTTAGGCGAGTTGCCGCTCGTCGAGTGGATAACGACCAGGTCGCCGCGTTTGACGAGCGCCTCGATCTGCCGCTCAAAGACGTGCTCAAAGCCCAGGTCGTTGGCGGCGGCTGTGAGCAGCGACGAATCGGTCGTTAGGGCGATCGCTGGAAGCGCGCGACGTTCGCGCATGTAGCGCACCACGTACTCCGTTGCCAGGTGCTGCGCGTCGGCCGCACTGCCACCATTCCCGCAAAAGAAAAGCGTGCCGCCTGACGCGAGCGTATCGCGCACCATGACGGCCGCTCGCGCGATTTCGCCGGATAATGCGTCGGCGACCGACATCGCGAGCGACGCCAGCTCGCGCAGGCTCGCGGAAGCCGCACGTTCGAAATCGTCGGGCGAAGTAGCGCTCACGAAACCTGCGGCGTTCAGGTGGACGGAAACATGAGGTCTCGAAGGCGGCGCAACAAACCGCGCTGGATCGTGATCGATGGCACTGGAAGCGGCCGTTCGTTGTCCAAGACTCGCCGCGGATTCTCCGAGGTGAGCAGCTCGGCGGCTTCACCCGAGCCAAGCTCAGTCAGCCAGGCGCGCACGGTTGCGACCGAGCGCAGGTCCCCATGGTTGTCGCTCGCCAGGCAGTCGATCAATCCTTCCTCGACCAGCGCGTGAGCGAAGTCGGCATGCGGTCCGCCGCCCAGAAGCATGCGCCCGTCGGTCTGTATGACCGCACCGGAAGCTCGCCAGGCGCGCACGTGCGAGGTATTGCATTCGTGATAGCGGTCCGGATGGGCCACGACGGGGACAATGCCGCTGGCGCAGAGCCGAGCAATCTCCTCGTTGGCACCGGTGGGAAGCGGGCCGTATGGAAACTCGACCAGTACAGCGCGCGAGCCGCCTAACGAAAGGTCAGGAGAAGTCAGGTCGCAGCCCGGGCGGTCGAGCTTGATCTCCCATCCGGGCAGCAGCCGAAGCTGCCCGGAGCTGGGCAAATGACTGCGCAAGGCGGCCAGCAGCTCGCCGTAGTACGCAACAGGCGCTTCAGCGGCGCGCGAGGCATCCAGGTGCGGCGTGCAGACGACTGTGCGGATTCCCTCCAGCGCGAAGCGCGCCAGGACGCTGGCCGACGTCTCGAACGACTGAGACCCGTCGTCGACGCCAGGCAGCAGATGCGTATGGATGTCGATCACGCGCCGTCGTTGCCTAACGCCATCAACTCGGAGCAGGCACGATCCGCGAGCTTTTCGAGCCGCTCTGGGTCCTGCACGCTCACGAAGGCGCCCGTCGCGAGACCGTCGATCGCCAATAGCTCGAGCGCTGTGTGCTCGGACGGATCGCGTGCGAGGAGCGCGGCGAGCGCGGCGATAGCGGCGTCGAGCTCCGGCTCATCCGAATTGCGCCTGGTGGCCTGTGCGTTCAGCAGCTCGTCCATGCGAGTGCGGAGCGCGTGAGGAACCGCGTCACCTTCCTGCGCGCTGGACGAGCTCACGCGCCTCCGGCCAGCAGTTGCCGCACCGAATCACCTAACGCCGCGTACGCGCGCGGCAGCTGCCCGGCATCAGGAATGCCGGCTTGTGCCATGTGCGGCTTCCCGCCCCCTCGGCCCCCTGCTGCTGCAGCGACGTCCTTGATTAGCGCGTCGGCGCGCAGCCCACGGTTGCGAGCGTCATCGGAGACAACGACGAGCAGCGCCGTCTTTCCGTCTTCGAATGTTGCGCCGAGGGCTGCAACGCCACCGGTGAGCTGCTCGCGGACGGCATCGCCTAACGCTTCGAGCGCGCGCTTGTCGCCCGCCTGCACCGTCGCCGCGACGATCGTAACGCCATCGAGACGCTCCGCGCCGGCGACGAGCTTCTTGACGACGTCGCCGCCTTCCGCACCAGCGCCGCGCGTCTCCAGCCTTTTCTCGAGCGCACGGCGCTCGTCGAGCAGGGTCTGCACACGCTTGATGAGCGTTTCCGGCGTCCCCTTCACCA
>CBQVAZ010000379.1:0-4211 GCA_967720205.1 uncultured Gemmatimonadaceae bacterium
GAGCGACAACGTCACCGTCGTGGTTGTGCGGACCGACGAAGCCTAACGCGGCAGGCCACGGCTCTCGAGCCTCAACCGTCAAACGAGCGATCTGAAGCGCGCTCAGGCGCCCAACGTCCCGGTACTTGGTTCAGTCCGAGACGCTGGGCGCGCGCTGTTTTTACGGCTTGACCCAGTTCACCGTGTTGTCCGTGCTTGTAGACGCTGCGGTTGGATTATTGTCCGCATCGACGGCCGCTCCCGCTGGAATCGTCACCACGATCGTCCTACTCGCCGTCATCCCCGTGACTGAGACCGTGTAGAACGCTCCGCTTCCGGTGACAGTGGCGACGAGCGTGCCCGCTGCCGTTGACCCCGTGAACGAGATATCCGACGCAGTAAAGCCAGTCACCGGCTCGCTGAACTGCACCGTGAATGACACAGTGGCCGCGCCAGTAGGATCGGCTTGGCCAGCTGCCTGGTTGATTGTGACGCCCGGTGCTCCGACCGTGAACGTGACGCTGTTGTCGGAGCTGGTGGACGCCGCGTTAGGCTGGTTGCCCGCGTCGGTGACCGCACCCGCCGGAATCGACGCGACGACAGTCCCGTTGCTCGTCATGCCGGTGACTGACACCGTGTAGCCCGGTCCAGTACCGCTGATTGTCGCGACGAGCGTTCCGCCAGCAGTCGATCCGGTGAATACCACATCCGACGCAGTGAATCCCGTCACCGGCTTGCTGAATAGAACATCAAACGAAATCGGCCCACCTGTCGTGGGATCGGCCTGCCCGACCGCCTGGTTGATCGTTACGGTCGGCGGCGGGCTATTGAACTGCACGGTGTTGTCGGTGCTCGTCGATGCGAGCGTGGGATTGTTGTCGGCATCTGCCGCCGCACCAGCCGGAATCGACGCGACCACTGTGCCGCTTGTCGTCATGCCGGACACCGAGACGCTGTAGTTCTCGCCGCTCCCTGTTACCGCGGCAGCCAATGTTCCGCCGGCGGTCGAACCGGTGAACGACACATCGCTGCCGGTGAACCCGGTAACGGGCTCACTGAAGACAACCGTGAATACAATGGGCGATGCGCTCGTCGGGTCGGCCTGCGCAGCAGCCTGGTTGATCTTGACGTCCGGAGTCGTGTCGAGCTTGTCGATCAACGTGTCGATCACCGAATCGATCAGTCCACGGATTGTGAACTGAGCGGCGCAGTCGGTGATCTTGTCATTGCCGTGCGTCTTGCCGGTCGGACTGGTGCAATTGTCTACCCATTTTCGGAGGTTCTCGAGGTGGTGCATCGCCTGCGCGATGTTGCCACGCGCGATCTCGCTCGATATTCCGCTGAGTCGCGCGAGCATGGCGGTGCGGTTGCCCTCGCTGTGTACGACGTCCTTCGGAAGGGCAGTGATTGCTGTGTTCAGCGCGTTGATGTCGGCTGCGGTCGCTGCCTTCAGCTTTTCAATCGTGGCCTGAGGAAGCGCAGTAGGGAGCTCGAGCGTAGCCGCGTCGGTCGCGGGAGGTTCGGTGGCGCTGTCGCTACAGCCGAGCCAGAGAATCGCGCCGAGGGCGAGAAGAATGCGAGCCTTCATGAGCCTGGTTCGTTGAGGGTTTGCGTGCTGCCTGGCCACTCAAAACGCAACCATTGAGTGATGCTTTTCCGCGCGCAAGAACGCGGGTCACAACTGCTCATCCGGTCACGTCGAAGCGTGGCGCTTCACGTGTCCGACACGTGGTGCCGCTTATTCCCCTAACGCCGACGAAGCCAGAATGAAGCCTGGCAAGCGAGCTCCACATTAAGCCTCGGCTGCCTAGGCGCCTGTGATGCACCTGCCTCGTTGCCTAACGAGTCGTCGCTTTCGGCATTCATGATCCACGTGCCTCGCGTGGCCGCAACGTCCCTATGAGCTGCTCGAAGCGCGGATCGCCGCGGATAGCATCGAAACGGGGCTCCTTGAGATGAATCAACAGGTGCGTCGGGTCAAAGCGAACGCCTTGGAGGAATGCAATCGCTTCCTCGTGCTGCCGAGCAGCCACGAGCAACGAAGCCCACGCAATCGCCTGATGTATTTCATGCTCGTTAGGCTTTGGCGCCAGTTTCCGCAGCCGCGCTAACGTGCCACGTACCAGGGAGGTGTCACCTCGGCGTAGGCTAAGAGCGATGAGCACATCCTCACCCGAAAGAGAGTCGGAGCTCGGCCGCAACCGAACCGCGGTCTGAGCGTCTTGCCGGGCGCCGGCCGTGTCCTGAATAACGAGCCGCAGCGCCGCGCGCTCAACGTAGGCCTGATAGAAACCTGGATTGACGCCAGCAGCGCTATCCAGCCAGCGCTGCGCATCGGCGTACCGTCGTCCGATCATGTCGATCCAGCTGAGGTGGACGAGGCTCATTGGCCGATCGGGATCAATCGTTAGGGCTTGCCGAAACTCCGCCGACGCTGCCGCGTCATCCTCCAGCAGTCGCAGGTTCATGCCGAATTCATGATGCGCTTCGGCATTGTCTGGACTCAGGTCAACGGCGCGTTGCAGCGCCTCACGCACCCCTGCCAGCCTAACGGGATCACGAAATCGAAGTAGGCCCCCGCGCGCCAGCCAACCGTCTGCCAACTTCGGCTCGAGCTCGATGGCGCGGTCAGACGCTTTCCATCCTCGTGCCAACAGAGACTCGGGGGAAAGCCCATCATAGGTCCAGCCCCAGTCGAGAAAGAGCACGTGCAGGTGCGCGAGGTTCGCATACGCCAAAGCGAACTTGGGATCGAGTTCTGTTGCCCGCGTGAACGCCTCGACTGCCCGCGCGAGGCCGCGCGGGTTGCGCAGTGCCATGTAATACTTGCCTCGCAGCAGATCATCATGTGCTACGGGATCGGGCACGGCTACGGACCGAGCCGGAATCGCCTCGGGAGTGATCTGACCCACCACCGCCTCCGCAACATCCAACGCGATTTCATCTTGCAGCTTTAAGAGATCAGTAGTCGCCCGGTCGTACGTACGATTCCAACGAGCGTCGCCATCGCCAACGTCAACTAGTCGTACCTCGACTCGCACTCCCTCGCTCGCGCGGCGCACGCTCCCTTCAACGAGGTACCCGAAACCCAGCCTCGTTGCGCTTGCAATTACGTCACCAGCCTTTGCACGCTCGATGCGATCCACTGTGCTGCGGCTCGCGATCTTGAGATCTCGAAAATCGCCGAGACGCGACGCGATCTCTTCGCTGATGCCGCGGGCCAGGTACGCATCCGTGGTGTCCGACGAGAGGTTAGCGAATGAAAGAACGGCCAAGCGCCTCAACGTAGACGCGCTCGCGCCGCTGCTGTTGTTCCCGGTATCGCGCTTGGCTACAAGCCAAAGTACGGGAAGAGCAATTAACGCCGCGCCTAACGCGGCGGCCATTACGCGTCCACGCGAGTGGCGCCCTGGAGCCGCTTCGCCTGCCGCCGCCGCCTTTGTGAGCGCTGCGCCAAATTCCGCGGCCGTGGCGTAGCGATCCGTTGGGACCTTGGCCAACGCGCGCATCAGGACCTTCTCAACAGACTTCGGTACGGATGGCCGAACCGTGCGCACGCTTGGCACGACATCCACGAAATGCCGCGCCATGATCGCCTGAGCGGTCGCGCCCGTAAACGGGGGACTGCCGGCCAGCATCTCGTACGCGACGCACGCAAGGGCGTAAATATCGGCTCGGCCGTCGACCGCGTTTGGCGTTGCTTGCTCAGGACTCATGTAGTGCGGAGTGCCTAACGAGAGTCCAGTTGCCGTGAGCCTGTCTCCGTCGGCTGCGGTCAACGCACACGCGATACCGAAATCCACCACGATCGCGTGCCCACCAACGAGCAGGATGTTTTCAGGCTTGATGTCGCGGTGGATCACGCCAAACGCATGAGCAGCGTTCAGGGCGTCGGCGACTTCCACGGTGAGCGTGATCGCCTCGTCAAGCGGCAAATGCTTTTCTCGATCAAGACGGGCGCGCAGTGATTCACCGTCGACGAGCGGCATCACGTAATACAAGATGCCGGAGTCGCCCAACTCGCCGGAGTCAAAGAGCGGCAGGATGTGCGGGTGCTGAAGCTGGGCTGTTACTTCGATTTCGCGGAGAAAACGCTCGGTGCCGAGTGCCGCCGTCAGCTCGGGCCGGAGAACCTTCACTGCAACTTTGCGGTGGTGCCTGAGATCCTCGGCGAGGAAGACGATCGACATGCCGCCGGCTCCCAGCTCGCGCTCGATCCGGTAACGGTCGGC
>CBQVAZ010000380.1:0-4206 GCA_967720205.1 uncultured Gemmatimonadaceae bacterium
TCACTTGGTGGTGCGCCGATCGAGGGCCCAGGGTTTTTCTATCCCGCGACAATCCTCGAGAACGTGCCTAACGACTCGCCGGCGGCGACTGACGAGCTCTTTGGACCCGTTGCGGCCGTGTTCCGCGTCCCTAACGTCGACGCCGCCTTGAGCGCGGCCAACACGAGCAGATTCGGCCTCGGCGCGGCTGTCTGGTCTCGCAACGTTGAAGAGGCAGGACACTGCGCGGCGGCGCTTGAAAACGGCACTGTGTTCGTCAACGGCGTAGTGGCGTCGGATCCGCGCTTCCCGTTTGGCGGGGTGAAAGCGTCAGGCTACGGGCGTGAGCTTGGCGTGTGGGGACTTCGCGAGTTCGTGAACATCAAGACTGTCCGCTATCTAGGAACCGGTTGAGCCACCCGCGACGCGAGCGCGCGAGCCGGCGCATCGTTCGGCGCAGCTCACGCCATGCGTCGCGCATAGCCGTGGCATCCGCATAACGAGCCTTCGGGTCGGCTGCGAGCGCCTTTTCGAGAAAGCGGGCCACGGGCGCGTCGAAGCGCTCGGCGCCGAACTCGCCGGAGAATTGCTTGGCGAGAATCGTGGCAGCGTCCGGCCCGGCGAACGGTGGATCTCCCGTCAATACGAACGTGACGATCGCTCCGATCGCAAAGCAGTCCACACCAGGGCCCTGCGCTTCGCCTAACAACTGCTCCGGCGCCGCGAACGCCGGTGTTCCCGTCGCCGTCGCCGGCTCGTCCTCCCCTTTCGCGATACCGAAGTCCGTGATGCGCCAGCGTCGGTAGCGATCGATCAGGATGTTTTCAGGCTTGAGATCGCGATGCACGATCCCTGACGTGTGCGCGGCGGCGAGAGCATCCAGCACCGCCTCGACAGGTCCCGCCACTTCGTCGAATGAGCGCGGACCAGAGCGCGCAATCAGATCCGCCACTGAGCCCGCCTCGGCGAGTTCCATTGTGTACCACGTGACATCGCCGTGCGAATCGAGATCGTAGATCGGGATGATCGCTGGGTGCGCGAGCTGCGCTGCCAGACGCGCCTCGCGCAGAAATCGCGCGACGGTCGTGGGATGCTGCGAGACATCTGGGTGCAGCATCTTGAGCGCGACCTCGCGCTCGAGTGAGAGATCGCGTACGCGCCACACGCTTCCGAACGTCCCGCGTCCGAGAAATCCGAGTACGTCGTAGTCGTCACCCGTGGCCCAGCGCAGCCGAGCTTCTTCGGTCAGCTCGTCCGGCGCCGAGGCTGTTCCCTGCCGACCACGGCGCACGGCAACGGTGCGCTCGAGCGCACGCAACAGCAGCGACACGCTGCGAAAGCGATCCTCGGGATCGAGCCGCAAGGCGCCATCGATCACGACCGCGAGCGCATCCGGACAATCGGGCCTAACGACTCGCACAGGCGGAATGTCATTCGGCGGTGGCAGTTCACCAGTCAGCGCCGCAAAGCAGCAGGCGGCCATCTGCCATTGGTCTGCAGCGGGAGATGGCTTCCATTCTGAGGACCACTCCGGCGCGCGCGGTGTCCAGCGCGGATCTGGTTCGCGACCAGCCGGGACATCCTCGCGGCGAATCGCCCATTGCCAGCCGAGCATCCACGTTCGACCGGCAGGTGCGATCCAGATGTTCTCGGGTGACACGGCCCCGTGCGTCGTCCCCGAGTCGTGCAGATACGAAAGCGTCGACCCGACAGCACGAAGCACGCGGAAGACGAGCGGGATGTCCGCGGGGCCGACGCGCCTAACGAAATTGCCGAGGCTCTCGGCGGACAACCAGCGGCGCAGATAACCCGGCCCGCGTGCCGTCCCGCGATATGGCGCCCAGTAGTGGTACGTGGTCGGGATCGCTGGATGATTGCGGTGCGCCAGCTCGCGCGCTTCGGCTTCGAGCCAGCCCGTATGCGCCGGATCTGGAGCGGACACGAGGGAGAGCGAGCGCCCTAACGCGTCGATGATTTCCTGGTAGTGGCGATACTCCATCTGGCGACCTTCGCTTCCCCAGCGCCAATCGGGTGGGAGCTGCCAATCACTCAGATGCGGCGGAGGCGATGGGGTAAGGACATTGGGCGCGTCCGGTCGCGGCGTCATGCGCACGGCGCGCATGCCCTCGCGTGGCGTGACACCCATCGTTAGGCCGCCGCCTGCGTCGCGACGAGCGCGACGCGAACCACCGTTCCCTCACCGCGACGACTCGTGAGCGCGATGCCTCCACCCCAGGACTCCACCAGGCGTCGTGAAATCGCGAGACCTAGCCCGCTGCCGCTCGTGCGTGTCGAGAAATGCGGTTCGAAGACGCTGGGCAGCGCGTGCTCGGGAATCCCGTCGCCATTGTCCCGTATCGTGATCGTTACCTGACGCCCGTCCCCGCCGAGGCCGATCGCCACGTTGGTCGCCTTTGCCTGACGAGCGTTTTCCATGATGTTGAGCAGCACCTCTCGCAATTCTTCGTCTCGTGCCCGAGCGACGTGTGGCAAGTCGTCACCCTCGACGCTCCACGTAACGTCTCCCTCACCCATCCGCTCCAGTTCCACAACATCGCGAACAATGGGCGCGACGTCGATCAATGAAAGCTCGCCAGCTTCGTCCGGCGTCCCACCATAGCGACTGAACGCGCGCGCAATCTCATCGAGCCGATCGATTTCCGCGAGGATGCGACCGACGTTCTGGTCGAGAATGTGCGCGTAGTCCGCGTTGCGGTCCTGAAACGCGCGGCGCAGGTGCTGCACACCGAGTCGAATGGGCGTGAGCGGATTCTTGATTTCGTGTGCCACCTGTCGCGCCATCTCCCCCCAGGCAATCACGCGCTGAGCGTGCGCGACTTCGGTGAGATCGTCGACAGTCAGCACGACGGCTCCTGCGGCGGCTCCTCGTGTGAGTCGCGTAAGGCGGCCGCGCAGCTGACGTCCGCGGAGATCCGTCTCAAACTCGGCCGCCGGCTGCTGACTGCTCAGAAACGCCTGCACCTGATCCCGGATGGCCGGTGGCAGCAGCGCAATCGGAGCGCCGGGAACGAGCGGAGCACCTAACAACTGCTCCGCACGCGTATTGGCTATCGCAACGCGCCCCTGCGGATCGGCAGCTACTACCGCGCTCGCCACGTTGCGCAATACAGCTTCGGTGCGGTGTTGTGCCTCTTCCAGTGCGCGCTCGCTCTGTGCAAGGTCGGTCGCCATCCGTCGGAAGGCCTCGAACACTGGCTGAAACTCCGTCGGCGGCGGACTGTTTCCTGCGAGCACGGGCTCACGCTCGCCGCCGGCAATCGCCAGCGCGGCGCCGCGTAGGGTGCCGATCGGTTGCTGGAACTGGCGCGCCGCCAGCCAACTGAGAGCGAGCGCGGCAAGAGCGCCTAACGCGGTTGCCACGAGGACCAGCACGGTGAGGTCGCGCCGCTGCCGATCCAGATCGAGCTCACCGCCGCGCGCTGCCGTTGCGACGACCACGCGACGGTCCGGCGTCACCGGCGACAAGTCGTCCACGGCTCGGAAGCCGAAGAGTGTCGGCGTCGGGCCGACGCGATACGGTTTGTTGGCGGTCGCTTCGTCACCGAACATCAATGACTGTGCGATCTGTGGATCGAGCAAACGGCCGATCGGAGCGAGCTCTCGGTACAAGGCGTCGCTGACGGTCGTGAGCACACCGTCTCGATAGTTGAACAGCGGGATGCCAGCCATCGACGGTTCCCCGTTCTCCTGATCGATAGGGCGCGCCGCGGCGAGTCGCAGCGCCTCTCGCACGACGAACGCGCGCGTCGTTTCGTGGTCTCGTTGCAGCCGACGATAGGACCATACAGCGAAGACAACGGCCGGCACGACGAAGAATCCGAACAAAACAACCGTTAGGCGCGCCTGATAGCTGCGCGACCACTGCCGCAGGCGCCGCGACAGCCAGCGTCCGAGTGCGCCGTCTGCTGCGAGGTTGGCGGCGGCGAGCGCCGCGAAGATTGCCATGTTCAGGAGCACGATCAGGACGCCGCGCGCCAGCAGAGCATCCACTGAGCGCAGCTCCACCTCGACGTGAGCGCGCAGACGCACACCGAGCGTGTCGCGCACCCAGTTGCCGTGCATCTCGTCGCCGCGCCGCTGCCAGCTCGGACGTGCGAGAGCCGGAACGTCCGGCGCGGCTCCGCTCACACGCAGCGTGTACGGAGGGTCGCGGACGGGGAGCGGTGCCAGACCAATGAGCGCGGAGTATGGATCGTCCGTCGCACG
>CBQVAZ010000381.1:0-4183 GCA_967720205.1 uncultured Gemmatimonadaceae bacterium
GCAGCGTGAGGTCGAGCAGGTTCCCCATCGGGCTGGGGAGTGTCTTGAAGAACCATATGTGCGCCACCGGCACGCTGAGCTCGATATGGCCCATGCGCTCGCGTCGCACCTTGGAGAGCGTCACCTCCACGCCGCAGCGATCGCAGATCACGCCGCGATAGCGGATGCGCTTGTACTTCCCGCAATGGCATTCCCAGTCCTTGACGGGACCGAAAATGCGCTCGCAGAAGAGGCCGTCCTTTTCCGGTTTGAACGATCGATAGTTGATCGTTTCCGGCTTGGTGACCTCACCCCATGACCACCATGTACGCATTCCCTGCATCTCGAGCCGTTCGCGCTCCTTCGAGTCCTTGGGACCACGGATCTCGTCGGGGGACGCAATGCGGATGGAGATGTAGTCGAACGCGGATGCGCGCGCTTCACGCGCGCTGCGGAAATCGATCATCGCTTACTCCTCACCATCGTGGCGGAAGGGGGCACCGTTGCCGTTTTCTTCGTCGTTCGATGCCATCTTCACGTAAATGCCTAACGCTTGCAGCTCCTTCACCAGCACGTTGAACGACTCCGGCGTGCCCGGCTCGGGGAGGTTCTGGCCTTTGACGATCGCCTCGTACACTCGCGAGCGGCCGTTCACGTCGTCGGACTTGACTGTCAGCATCTCCTGCAGCGTGTGCGCGGCGCCGTACGCCTCGAGCGCCCAGACTTCCATCTCTCCGAAGCGCTGTCCGCCGAACTGCGCCTTACCGGCGAGCGGCTGCTGCGTGACAAGGGAGTACGGCCCAATGGACCGGGCGTGGATCTTGTCGTCGACCAAGTGCGAGAGCTTCAGCATGTAGATCTCGCCCACGGTGACCGGGAACGTGAACGTCTCGCCGCTGCGACCATCGCGCAGCGTCGTCTTACCGGTTGTCGTCAGGCCGCCTAACCGCAGCAGCTCGACGGCGGCCGCGTCCACGTCGGCCTCGGATTTCTTGCCTAACATGCCGGCGAGCGCGGGCAACTCGAGATCTTCGAGAATGTCGCCCAGCTCGCGGCCCTTGTGCTTCTCCAATTGACGCAACGCCGTCTTGTACTCGGCGCGCTTCTGCGGCCGCAGCGATTCATCCTCCGCCGCCGCAGCATGGAACTCGATGCGGTGCTCCAGCTCGCGCTCTTCGCGCTGAGCCAGCGTCTTCGCCGCAGCCGCGAGGAAGTCGCGCACTTTGTGGAAGTGATCGCGCGTCTCCTGCGACACGTGGCGGCTGCCAAGGTCGTTGAGGGATGATTCAGCGAGCAGCACAATCGGCTCCTCGCCGTCCTTGTCAGGCTGGATGTCGTCGAGAATCCGGCGCACGTCCGCGTCGGTGACTTCGAGCGGCATGTCCTTGAGCTCCAGCGCCTCACGCACCCACGTTAGGTTCGCCAGCTTGAGCAACAAACCGATCTCGCGCTCGTTGGCGCCTTGGAACGTCGGAGTCTTGGCGTAGAAGCCAAGGAGCTTCGCGGCCCAACCAAGGTGCGTCTCGAGGATCTGGCCGACGTTCATTCGGCTGGGAACGCCTAACGGGTTCAGGACGATGTCGACCGGGCGCCCGTTCGGCAGGAACGGCATGTCCTCCTGCGGCACGATACGCGCGACGATTCCCTTGTTCCCGTGACGACCAGCCATCTTGTCGCCGACCGAGATCTTGCGCTTCTCGGCGAGATACACTTTCACGAGCTGAATCACGCCCGGCGGTAACTCGTCAGGCTGGAGAATCCGGTCGATGCGCTCTTCCGCCTTCTCCTCGAGCTTCGCCTTCTCTTCGTTGGCCGCATCGATCAACTCGCGAACGAGCTCGTTCGCTTTCTTGTTCTCGACGCGGAAGGTTTTGAGATCGATCTGCGTGAAACGCAGCTCCGCGAGCATTTCAGTCGTGAGCTTGGTCCCCGCCGGAATCGATTCCTCGACAGTTCCCGCCTTGAGCGCGAGAGCGACTGTTTGTCCGTCGAGTGCATGGCGCAACTCGTCGTCGCGCACCTCGTTGACGCGAATCTTCTGCTCGCCTTCGAGCCGGCGCACTTCGCCGATGCGTTCGCCGCGGTCCTTCTCAACAACCTGATCTTCGATGCGCGAGAAGATTTTGACGTCGATCACAACGCCTTCCATGCCCGGCGGCACTTTGAGCGACGAGTCTTTGACGTCCTTCGCCTTCTCGCCGAAAATCGCGGTCAGCAGCTTCTCTTCCGGCGAGAGCTCCGTTTCGCCTTTCGGTGTAATCTTGCCGACGAGGATGTCACCTGGCTTCACGTGCGCACCGATGCGCACGATGCCGCGCTCGTCGAGATCGACGAGCGACTCCTCGGCGACGTTAGGGATTTCACGCGTGATTTCTTCCTGACCGCGCTTTGTGTCGCGTACGTGCAGCTCGAGCTCCTGGATGTGGATCGACGAGTAGATGTCGTCCTGCACCAGGCGCTCGGAGAGCACGATGGCGTCTTCGAAGTTGTGGCCGTACCAGGGCATGAACGCCACGGTGACGTTGGCGCCTAGCGCGAGATGTCCGCGCTCTGTCGCCGAGCCGTCGGCCAAAACGTCGCCCTGCTTGATCTTCTGTCCGTGGCGTACGATCGGCCGCTGGTTGATGGCCGTGTCCTGATTCGTACGCCAGAACTTCTTGAGACGATAGCGATCGCGCTGCGTAAGCCGCGCGAGCGGACGATCATCGTCCTTGCGTCCACGCTCCGGCCCCGCATCGACGATGATTTCGTCTGCGGTGACGTGCGTAACGACGCCGGTGCGCCGAGCGATGACGACCGCGCCCGAGTCGCGCGCGACCTTCTCCTCGAGACCCGTGCCCACGAGCGGCGACTGCGGATTCACGAGCGGCACCGCCTGACGCTGCATGTTCGAACCCATGAGCGCGCGGTTGGCGTCGTCGTGCTCGAGGAACGGAATGAGCGCCGCCGCGATTGAAACGAGCTGCTCCGGCGCCACATCCATATAGTCGATGCGGTCCGGCGGAACGAGCGGTACGTCGCCGCGCTGGCGGCAGAGCACCAACTCATCCACGAACGAACCGTCCGGATTGAGTTTCGCGTTGGCCTGCGCGATGATCGCATCTTCTTCGCGATTCGCGTCGAGCCAGGCCACTTCGTCCGTGACCTTGCCGTTCTTCACTACGAAGTACGGCGTTTCAACGAAGCCGAGGTCGTTCACCTGCGCGTAGCATGCGAGCGACGTGATGAGGCCGATGTTGGGACCTTCCGGCGTCTCGATGGGACACATGCGCCCGTACTGCGAATAGTGCACGTCGCGCACTTCGAATCCGGCGCGTTCCCTCGTTAGGCCTCCTGGGCCCAACGCGGAGAGACGCCGCTTGTGCGTGAGCTCGGCCAGCGGATTCGTTTGATCCATGAATTGGCTGAGCTGCGACGATCCGAAGAACGCCTGAATAACCGCCGAGACTGTCCTCGCGTTGACGAGATCGTCCAGCGAGATCTTTTCCGGATCGGTGTTGATCGACATGCGCTCTTTGACGAGGCGCGCCATGCGCGACAGGCCGACCGAGAACTGATTCGCGATCAGCTCACCAACCGAGCGGATGCGCCGATTGCCGAGGTGATCGATGTCGTCCACGTGGCCGCGCCCTTCAGCGAGCTCCACGAGGTAACGCAGAATTGCGATGAAGTCTTCTTTGGTGAGGACCGTCATCGCCGGATCTTCGTGCAGACCGAGTCGCTGATTGATCTTGTAACGGCCTACGCGCCCGAGGTCATAACGCTTGGGCGAGAAGAAGAGACGCTCGAGTGCCTGACGAGCGGTTTCCGTGTTAGGCGCATCGCCGGGACGCAGCAGCGTGTAGATCTGGCGCAAGGCGATCGCCTCGCCCTGCTTGCCGGATGTGTCGCCGTACTTCTTGCGATCGGTTTCCGGATACTTCGTCGGATCCGTCGGGTCCTTGCCGATCGTGTTCTTCACGATCGTCGACTCGGCGCGACCGGACGGAACGAAGACAGTCGCCTTCGTCACAGAGGCTTTGCGCAGCCGCTTGATCAGCGGCTCCTTGAGCGGCTGGCCCGTTTCGGCGAGAACCTCGCCGGTTTCGGGATCGACGACGTCGGCCGCGAGCACGCGCGGAGCCGCGCGCTCACCGCGCTCGGCGGCGTCGAGCTCGTCGCGCAGATCGACAGTCATGTACGACGCGAAGACCTTGATCGTGTC
>CBQVAZ010000382.1:0-4181 GCA_967720205.1 uncultured Gemmatimonadaceae bacterium
CTCCGTCTCGACCGCGACGGCGCACCAGTGACAGGCGCGGCGGCGCAGCGACTGCGCCTCGCTCTGCTCGCCGTCCTGGCGGCGTCGCCGCGCGGCGTATCGCGCGAGACGCTCGCCGCGCTGCTCTGGGGTGAACGCGACGAAGAACGCGCGCGACATTCGTTGGAGCAGGCGCTGTACGGCCTCAAAAGCTCGTTAGGTGTCGATCCGGTGCGGCGCACGAGCACGGCCCTCGTCCTCGACGCAGCCGTCCTCAAGACCGACGTGGCGGAATTCGACGGCGCCATCGCCGACGCCGATTGGGAGAAAGCAGCGAAGGCGTACAGCGGGTCATTTCTCGAGGGCATCCTGCTGAGCGACGCTCCGGAATTCGAGCACTGGACCGAACGCGAGCGCTTACGGCGTCGCGATGCCTTTCATCAGGCACTCGAACAGTGTGCGAACGCGGCCACGACGCGACGCCAATTCCCTGACGCCGTGCGCTTCTGGCGCCGGCTTCACCAGGAGACGGCGTTCAGCACCCGCAGCACGATTGGCCTCGCTCGTGCCCTCGACGCAGCCGGCGACCGTGATGAGGCTTTGAGCGTCGCGGAGGAGCACGCGTCAGAGCTGGGTCCCGCGGCCAAGTCCAAGCCCGAGCTGATGGATCTACTCGCCGGACTCAAAGGAACCGCGGCGCCAACGCGTGATCCAAGCGGCGAGCGTGCGGTCACTAGCGCCGAGTCGATTTCGGCCGATCTGAGCGAGGCGTTAGGCAGTGAATATCGCATCGAAGGACGCATCGCTCGCTCACGCCTGTATGACGCGTTTCGCGCGCGGCAGACGCAATCCGGACGCTTGTGCATGATCAAGGTTCTCGATCCGTCGATCGTGCGCTATGGCGACCGCCGCGCACTCATGCAGCACCTGGAGCGCGCGGCAAAGCTCACGCACGATCATCTCGCCGGCTTCGAGACGGTAGGAACAGTGCGTCATCTTGTGTATCTCATCGGCGCGGACGACGAAGGAGAGAACCTGCTCGACCGCGTCAGGCAGCGCGGAGAGCTCGCCGTAGCGGACGCACTGTCCTTGGCTCGTCAGTTGGGAGGCGCGCTCGCCCACGCGCACGCCGCCGGTGTCCTGCATCTGGATCTGACGCCAAAGCGTGTGCTCATGCGGCAACGTTCGGCCGTGCTCCGCGATACGGGTGTGGCGAGCGCGATCCGCGCGGCGGTCGCAACGGGAGGCGCCCGAAGCGACGAGACCGACGTCGTGTTAGGCACGCCGTCGTTCATGAGTCCAGAGCTCATGCGCGCACAGGGATCACCTAACGAGCGCAGCGACTTGTTCAGTCTCGCCGCTGTCGTGCACTACGCGTTGACCGGCGCCGCGCCCTTCGGGACTGCCGGAGCCGGTGCCCAGGCGCGCCCAGTGCCGCCCAGTGCCGCGAGTATTCGGCCTACGGTCCCCGCCGCACTCGACGCCGCGCTCCAGCGGGCCCTGTCCCCGCTGCGCAGCGACCGCCAGGCAAGTGTCCACGAATTCCTGAGCGAGCTTCCCACCAGTTGAGCCGGAGTTGAGCGAGAGCTCAGCGCCTGGTGAGTCGGGCCTCCTACTGTGCTTCCGCGATCGAGTGTGGATCGCGCCACCAGCAAGGAGGAACAATGCTACGCCGCCTCACCATCATCGCCATCGCCTGCACGCTCGCTGCGTGTACGAACGACTCGTTCGATCCGACTGGCGTCTCTTTCTCGCGCGGCCTCGACGATGGCCGCACAACCGTTCCGCCTGGACTCTGTGATGAGAACGCCGGGGAATGGGACTACACAATCATCCCGCCCTGCGTCGATGAGGCCCAGTGGCACGGCAACTCGTTCGACGTCCGTGAGCGCCACGATTACGAGACTGTCGGCGTCGTCCGCACACGCCTCGGAGCGGCCCTCAAGGACAAGAGTCGGCTTTTCTAGAAATGGGAAAGGGCTAGGCGGTTAGGGGCTAGGGTTATGGTGGGCTGGGGAATCGGGCGGCTACCTATCCCCTAGCCCTAGCCCCAGCCTAGAACGAGAACATCTGCGTGAACTTGAGCGTTAGGCTCCGCCCAGGAATCTGACTGCCGTCCTCGAGAAAACGCTGATCGTTGTACACCACGAACAAGTCGCTCAACGGATGGTGGATCAGGTTGAAGCGCACGTTGGCGTTGAGCAGTTTCGTGCCGGGGTCGTACTGCGACAGCGCATCGATGAACATGTTCGTCGTGAACGAATAGTTCGTGCGCGCCGTCCACACCGAGTTGACGAACTTGCCGTTCGGCAGATCCAGGTCGCCGTCCGTCCGCTGCAAGCCAACCGTTAGGCGAACCTTGTAGTTCGGTCGCAGCGTCACCGTCGTGTTGTGCGTCCGCTGGTCGCCGTTGTACAAGCCACCCAGAGCGACGCGGGATGTCAGCGAGAGCGTTCGGCTCTGGTCGGTCTGCACCAACAGACCGTATTCCGGCCAGCCGTACGGGCCAGCCGGCAGCGCATCGATCTTGGGATTGAGCTGTAGCGGGCTTTCCAGATGGTTGAACATCGGGTTGTAGGAGAATTCCACGACGGCGCCGTTCTCCATGAAGAACGTGTATCCCGTGTGCAGCCGCTTCTGGACCATGTGATTCCCCTGGTCCGTGTACATGTCCCACACGATATGCGGGTGCATCTCCCGCACGCCGTGGCGACGCATGAGCTCGGGGCGCGGCCTGAGCCCGGTATCGATAAACCATTTCTTGATGCCCGTACGGCGATAGAACCCGAGGTCGTTGATGTAGTGATCGCCTAACGACATCACGCCGGCCTTTCCGTGGTAGAAGTTCCCTTCGAAGTTGAGCGAGGTGCGAGCCGCGTACTGGTCGCCGCTCACCGTGGGTGTGCGCGTCGCGACCAGATACGAATTCCAGTCCACGCGCCCGGCAAATCGAATGTTGGCGTCGATTCCGGTCACGCGATTGTAGTTGTCGGCGTCGTCGGTCGACTGCCGCTGCATGTACAGCACGCCGATGTCGGAACCGCGCGCGACGTTCTTCCGCAAGCGGACGACGGCGTAATTGTTCGCGTCCGTTGCGCTATCGCCACGGACCTGCATCGCCACCACGCCCATCCCCACGCCTCCCGCGACGCCCGTTAGGCGCAGCCCGCCGTCGATCGCTAACGGCTTGCGATCATCGCGTAATCCGATACGCCGGCTGAAAAACAGCAGGTTGTCATCGTCAGGAGTGGCTGGCGCAAAAACACGGTTATTGCGCGCAGCATCGCCAACGTAAAACAGCCCCGAGTTCTCCAGAAAGAACTCGCGCTTCTCTGGAAAAAACTGCGCAAACTGCGTGAGATTGACCTGCTGCTCGTCGGCCTCGACCTGCGCGAAATCGGGCCGCACGGTCACGTCCAGTGTGAGCCCCGACGTTACGCCGTACTTCATGTCCAACCCGGCGTCGAACTTCTCGTCATACGACCTAACGCCAACGTCACGAACCGTATTGCCAAGGACATACGGCTTCACTCGCAGATCGCGCGATGCGCTACCGGACTCCAGTCCGGCGAGGTTACCAGCGAGCGACACGCGGTAAAGGTTGAACGCGCGCGCCACTGGCGACCAAAAGGACGTCTCGTTCTTGCGCCGCACGCGGCGGGAGAAGTTGATCCCCCAGGGATGGCTCGAGGTCTGCTCGAAGCGCAGGGCCCGAAATGGTATTCGTAGCTCGGCTATCCAGCCGTCTGCCACAAGACGGGTTTTCACGTCCCAAATCGCATCCCAACTCGGATTGACTTCGCGCCCCTCGTTCGCGATCTGGCGATCGACGCGTGCACCAGCTGGATTCGTGATGAAGACGTATCCGTTCCGGCGATCGGCGAAGGTGTCGAAAATGACTTCAAATGCGTCCTGGTCCTCTTCTTTGAAATCCTTGCGCAGATCGGCCACGACCAACCGCGACGGGTCGGAGTCGTGCATGTACGCACCGATATAGATGTTCTCGGCGTCGAACACGACGCGCACTTCGGTGCGCTCCGTCGCCGGCTGCCCTTCACGTGGCTCGCTCTGTAGGAAGCCCGTCGCCACGGCCGCCGCTTTCCAAGCTTCGTCGTCGAGCGCTCCGTCGACGCGAATCGGTGACGCAGCGCGCGTCGCCACGAGCTCGAGTCGTCCGTCCGCGCTTCGGTGCGGAGCGCCGG
>CBQVAZ010000383.1:0-4170 GCA_967720205.1 uncultured Gemmatimonadaceae bacterium
CGACTGACGGGCAAACACCTGATGAGGTCGCGGCGAATCCGATGCTCAACATGGACGTCGTTTCAGCCGGCTATTTCGCTACGTTAGGCATTCCCATCATCCGCGGGCGCGGTTTCACCGATCAGGATCGCGCAGACGCCCCCAAGGTCGTTGTGATTAGCGCGGCGGCCGCGCGGCATTATTGGCCGAAGGTCGATCCAATCGGCAAGCGGCTGCTCATGGGAGGAGACTTGGACGAAGCGTTCACCGTCGTTGGAGTCGTTCCCGATGCTCGTTATCGCGAGCTGCGTGACGCTCGGGCGAGCATCTACTTCCCGATTCATCAGACGATCTTTCCCTTTGCTCCAACGACGCTCGCGATCCGCACGACAGCGCCGCCGGCCGATTTTATCCCAACGTTGCGGCGCGCAATTAGCGACGCCGATCCATCTGTTGCAGTCTCCAGTGCTGCACCGTTCACGACACTCCTCGAAGGGCCTCTGGCACAACCGCGGCTGAATGCATTTCTGCTCGTGGTCTTTGCCGCGGCAGGTGTCGCGCTTGCCGCGATCGGTCTCTTCGGCATCATGATGACCGCGGTGCGCCAACGCGCGCGAGAGATCGGTGTGCGACTGGCGCTCGGTGCCACGCCGCGTGATCTCAAGCGCATGGTGTTGAAACGAGGCCTCGCGATCACGGCTGCCGGACTGGTGGTGGGTGTCGCGGGCGCATTGATGACGAACCGCTTGATCGCAGCGCTACTCTATGACGTGAGTCCAAGCGACGCACTGACACTGGGCAGCGTGGCGGCGCTGCTGCTCGCCGTGGCAGCGCTGGCAAGCGCGATCCCCGCGCGCTCGACGACTCGGATCGATCCGGTGCAGGCGCTGCGAATTGAGGGCTGACGCTTACGCCTGAAATGCAATTCGCCACGCGCGCTTGCGCGCGCGTGGCGAATCACCAGCGAGGTACCTGGCGCCTAACGGATCGTAAAGCCGAACGTCAGCGGCACCCAATGCAGGTTCTTACCGGTGGCCGGAGCCACCACCTGGTTTGCGGACACGTGATTGAACGTCGTCTGCGCGAAGAGAGATGTGGCGCCGAGGATATGGAACTGCACGCCCACGCCACCAACCACGCCGAACTTGGTTTCTGTGTTCGCCGGTGTATCGGTGTCGGACAACGCCACGCCTAACGCGCCGGCTCTGTTCAAATGGCGGAAGTGATAAATGCCCCCGCCGCCCATGGCGTAGAACGTATTCGTCTTCATTGTGTTGAATGGGAAGTTCAACGAGAGCATCGCCGTCCCCGTGTAGATGCGAGGATCGAGGTTGCCTGCTTCCCCGCGGCCGTTGTAGTCCTGCCACGCCCACTCAGTCCGCACGCCGACCAAGTTGCCCACCTTGTGCCATCCGAGTGGCACCACAATCTGGTCGCCGTTGCGGTAGTCGATATCGCGCAGCGTGCCCAACGGCATTGTTGTACCGCTACCGAGACCCACGTAGAAGCCGCTGTTTCCGAAGATCGAGCGGTTTTTGAAGATGTTGAAGCGATTGTTCAGCCGCTGGAGTGAGTCAGCGATACGTCCCGCTCGAGCGGTCGTAGCGGTGAGCTCCGTGTGCACCGCCGTCAGCTCTTCTCGGGCTGATGCGAGCTCGCCACGGACGATATTGAGCGAGTCGCGGAGTGATGCGATGAGACGATCTGTCGCGTCCAGGCGGGACGCGAGCGACACATTTGTCCGCTCGAGCGAGTCGATTCGGGTTCGATACGACGCGGCCAGAGCCTCGAGAGAGTCGATCCGCTCCATCGTGGCCGGAAGGCGAACCTCGCCTGCAGCCGCACGGCGGGTGACTTCGCCCTCGGTTCGAGTTGTTGTTGCGGCGTCCTTACGGACAGGAATGCGCTGCTCGGATGTAACGCGGCGTGTGGTGTCCTGCGCGTTGGCCTTCGCCGTGACCAACAGCGTGAGCGCGACGGCTGCTGCTACCGCGCCCCCCACGGACCTGTGGATTGTCATTTGTGCGCCTCGCCAGTTCATGGCACAGCGTGAAGTGTTTCAGTCGGCGGCCTAACAAGTCGGCCCCACGTTCAGAAGAGCGGAGCCGCAAATCTGAGGCCGCTACCAGACGATGGATGAGTCGGGCGATCTCTGCCGTGATTTGCGTCACGCTCGTTAGGCAAGCTCAGCCGTAAGAGCCGCCTTGATGCCGAGCTGAACCGTGGAATGATGGCGGCCTCGACCATTCGGGCCGAGCGTCACATCGTGACGGTTTTTGGAGGCCGCGATGAATACCTAACGAGCACACCGGCACGCCGCGCAGCGCCATGAGCCGCGCGTCGCCGTTACGCTCCCCTTGCACTTCTACAAGACGACACTAAGTTGCCCTGTAGAAGCGCAAGGGGAAACCATGGACGAACGGCTCGACCTCCCGCAAGGCACGCTGGACCTGCTCATCCTCAAGGCGCTGTCGCTCGGACCGCAGCACGGATGGGCAGTCTCCGAGCGCATTCATCAGATCTCTCAAGCGACGCTCGCCGTACCACAGGGATCACTGTACCCCGCCCTGCATCGTCTCGAGCGCCGGGGCTGGATCAAAGCCAAGTGGGGCGCATCGGATAACAACCGGCGGGCCAAGTACTACTCGCTGACGCCGCGCGGGCGCGCGCAGCTCGAGACCGGAGAAGATGCGTGGAACCGTCTCGTCGCGGCCGTCGGACTCATTATGAAGACGACGTAGCACTCATGCTTCTCGATCTCTGGAGCGATCTGCGGTATCGCTTGCGCGCGATTCTCCATAGGAAAGCGGTCGAGCAGGAACTCAACGACGAGCTGCGTTTTCACGTCGAGCGTGAAGCGGAACGCCTAACGCGCGACGGAATGCCGGCGACAGATGCCCGCCGCCAGGCGGCAATCGCCTTCGGTGGCGTCGAGCAAATTAAAGAAGCGACGCGCGACGTGCGCGGCACGCGCTTTATCGAACACTCGGCGCGCGATCTGTCGCACGCCGTACGCCTCGCGATCAAACAGCCGGGCTTCGCCGCTATCGTCGTGCTGTCGCTGGCGCTGGGCATTGGCGTAGCAAACGCGGCGTTCAACCTCACGTACAACGTCCTGTTCGCTCCGCTCGCGCTGCCGCATCCGGAGGAGCTGGCGGTGCTTGGGCGCGACGACCGCGGCGAGCGGGACGTTGCGTTCAGCTGGAATGAGTACGTCGCTCTGCGCGCGACTCCTGGCGTAGGCACTCTCGTCGCGACCCGAGGGGCAAGTGCCATTAGCGTCGCAGCCGGAGCGCAAAAGGCGCACATCAACATGTATTTCGTCGAAGGCGCGTTCTTTTCGACGCTGGGAGTGCGGCCACTACGCGGTCGTTTGTTGACACCTAACGATGACGAGCGACGCATGCCGGCGGCTGTCATCTCGCAGGCTTTGGCCGAGCAGCTCTTTCCAGGTGATACGGCGGTGCTTGGCCGCACAATTTCGATTCGTGAGGTTCCGTTCACTGTTGTCGGAGTGACGCCGAGCTCGTTCCGCGGAATCACCTTTCCCGGAGGGTTTTCGGCAGCGATCCCGCTGGGTACCGTCGCGATGCTGGGTCAGCAGCTCGGCGCCGGTCATGACAATCGCGGAATGCCATACGGCATCGGCGACGATCGGCGTGGTGATAAGCCCATGTACAATATCGTCGTGCGCTTGTCGGTACCGCCGGAGGCGGCGCGAGCTGCACTCGCAATCACTTTTCCACAGTGTTGTGCTGTAG
Organism: uncultured Gemmatimonadaceae bacterium; assembly: GCA_967720205.1. GTDB lineage: Bacteria > Gemmatimonadota > Gemmatimonadetes > Gemmatimonadales > Gemmatimonadaceae > DASYRX01. The sequence goes on from CBQVAZ010000383.1 coordinate 3,741, forward strand.
ACAGCGCAGGCGCGCGACAACGCCTCGAGGTCATCGGAATCCGCAATGGATTGTCCGGTAAAGGCGACTTTCGGAAGGAAGCACGCCTCGTGTTTGCCATGCTGCTGTCCGGGATCGCGCTGATCCTGGTGGTCGTCTGCTGCAACATCGCGAGCCTGCTGCTCGTGCGATCGTCGGCGCGTCAGCGCGAGATTGCCGTGCGTTTGTCGTTAGGTGCGTCCCGCGCGCGCCTGATCAGCCAGCTCGTGCTCGAGTCTGTTCCACTCGCGCTCGTGGGTGGCGCGCTTGGCCTCGTTGTCGCGTCGTGGTCCACATCGGCGCTCGTGCGTTCGCTGCCCAGTGACTTGGACGAGCTGGGTGATTTCGTCCGCTTTCAGTATGGACCAGCGACGCTCGTCTTTACGCTGGCCGTGATTCTTACTTGCGCCAT
>CBQVAZ010000384.1:0-4169 GCA_967720205.1 uncultured Gemmatimonadaceae bacterium
CGCCAGCCCCGTTGTAGTAATAGAGGTAGTTGAGAATGTTGAACTCAGGGCGCTCGGGCAGCTCGTTGACGAACGCCACACCGGTCGATTCGGGCGTTAGACGTTCGAACAGCGCGGCAGTTGGGCGCTCCGGCCGCGCACAACAAAAGAGCGCGATCGCGGGCACGATGTGTCGTTGGCGCGAGCGGAAGTTTATTTTTCGCTTCGTCCCTTTGACCTCGCGAGGTCTCAATGATGTTGCGCTCATCGCGGGCCTTGCTCGCCGCCGGGCTGCTTGCTGCCATCACGTCGGGTTGCGCGAGCAAAGGCGGGGCGCGCCCGGGCGATGCGACCAAAGGTGCGGATTCGCCCCCAGGTTCGACGGTGACTTCCCAGGAAATCGATCGCAGCCCTGGTGAGATCGACAAGGCGCTGACTGGGCGCTTCCCCGGTGTCATCGTGAGCCGGACGCCGGACGGCGGGATCGCCGTGCGCATCCGCGGCTCGCAGTCTTTTTACGGGGATCCGCTGTACGAAATCGACGGCATCGCGATTCAGGCCGGCCCGAACGGAAGCCTCAGCGGGATCAACCCTAACGACATCGAGTCGATCAAAGTGTTGAAGAGTGCCGCTGAGACCGCGATGTACGGATCTCGTGGAGCGAACGGCGTCGTCGTCATCAAGACGAAGAAGCCAAAACCTTAATTGCTCGCTGATGGTCCACAGCAGCAGAGTCATTGTCTGCTGCGCTGGAAGACGAGCGGGCTGTCGTTGTTACGGGCCACCACATAGCGCCGCCCATGAGGCGTGCGTAGCCGCTGGATATCCCGGCTCTGGCCGGGCACGAAAAAACCGCTCTCCACGGTTCGCAGCGGCGTGAATCCGCCGCGCCCGTCGCTGCGCAGAACGAGTCCGTAGCTGGCGCTCATGCGCCCGATCTCCGGCTTCACGCCGTCGAAGTTTCCAGCCAGCACGAGGTCGGGTGTTCCGTTTCCATCGACGTCTTCGGCGAGAATGCCGTACACTGGTGCCAGCTGCGCCTCGCGTGGCAGCGGCACCAGCGTAAACGATCCATCCGCGTTATGCTGCACGAGCGACGTGGCGAAGGTGTAGGCGCTCTTCACGATCGCGCCTTCGAGCTCCGCGGCCGGGAAGATGTCGCTGACGCTCTGGCGGGCGTAGTCTTTGTAGTTGAGAAAGCGCGCCTTGAACGACGGCAGAGCCTTGATCAGATCGTCACGCATCGCGAGAGGGTAGCTGCGCCCTTGGTTGTAGCACGCAACGATCTGTTCAGCGAAGCCATTTCCGTCAAAGTCCTTGACGTACATCGTCGCGGGCTCCGCTGGCGACGCGTGCAGCCGCGTGTTGAGCCCCAGGTTGCCGACGACGAAATCGACGCGGCCATCGCCAGTGAAATCGCCGGCGACGATCCTGTTCCACCAGCCGTTACTTTTCTCCAGCCCCGGAATCACAGCCCGCGTTAGGCGACCACTTCCGACGTTCTGAAAGATGCTGATCGGCATCCACTCACCGACTACGACGAGATCGACGCGGCCGTCCGCATCCACGTCCTGCCAGAGCGCGTCTGTAACCATCCCTACATGCACAAGGCCCGGTGCGACGCTGGCTGTCACGTCGCTGAAGCGACCATGACCGTCGTTCCGGAACAGGATGCTCTGCGGATCCGTGCCGTATTTCCACGGCACGACGCGCCCACCCACGAAGAGGTCGACATCGCCGTCCTGGTCATAGTCCGCCGCCGCCACGCGAGAGCCGCTGACTGCCTCGTTAGGCACGTTCCCCGCTGCTTTGCGCAACGCCCCGCGGCCGTCATTGATGTACAGCCGGTCTTGCAGCGCGGGGGCCAGGTCCGAGAACTCATTTCCTCCGCTGACCACGTACAGATCCAAATCGCGGTCGCCGTCCGCGTCGAAGAAAACAGCAGCGACATCTTCGGAGACCTGATCCTCCTCAAAGACGCCCGGATTGCTGTGTACGAACTTTCCATCGCGCTGCTGCAGGAGCAGCGCTCCAGCCTGGTCCTTCGCTCCGCCGAGGAATACGTCGTCCAGGCCGTCGCCGTTCACATCGCCCGCAGCCATGGCCGGACCTTCCATCGACAGCATCTTCGGGATCAGTTGCTCGCGCTCGAAGTCAACGAAATCGTTTTCCTTGTGCACAAACGGCAGCGGGCTCGCATCCGTGATATCGGCGAGCAATGGTACTATCGGCTGCGGCGCTGTAGGTACGGTTCCTTTCGCCTCTGACTGCTTGATCGTTAGGCGCTGATTCGCGGTCACCCGCGTTTGCACGCTCGTGCGGCCGTCCGGCCACTGCACCATGAGCGTATCCACAGAGTCGCGCGCGCCGAGCCCGAACGTCAGCACGTAGTCAACCGATGATTGAAATCCGCGCGACGGCTCTAGCTCCTGATACGAGCGCTGGTCGCCGCTGCGCAGCGACACCTTCGCTCCAACTCCGAAGCGGTTCGTTCCTTCGCCCTCGAGCTGAACCTGGAGATACTGGTTTCCCGCGCGCAGGCTGCGAGCATTGTTGCGATAGACAAACGCCTCTTCATTGACGTTGTTGACAACGAGATCCAGCGCGCCGTCGCCATCGAGATCGCCGTACGCGGCGCCGTTGCTGAAGCTCGGCGTGGCCAAACCCCAGGCCTTCGCCTCGTTTGTAAACGTTAGGCCGCCGCGGTTGTGAAAGGCGTAGTCGGCGAGCGGCGTCGAGCTCATCGCATCTATCAATTTGAGGTAGTCGACGCGACCCCCGCTCGAGGCCTGCTTCAGCGTCCCCTGATTCGCGAGGAAGGCGATGTAGTCCTGCGACGTCACGTCCCGCGCGAGACCATTGGTAACGAAAATGTCCTTGAGTCCATCGAGATCGAGATCGGCGATGAGCGCGCTCCAGCTCCAATCGGTCGCAGCGACACCGGCCATCTGACCCACATCACTGAACGTCCCGTTCCCGTTGTTGTGCTGCAGCATGTTGCGCATGAACTGATAGTGGAAGTCGTTCTGGACCTTAGCCATGTAGACGTCCCACTCTTCGAACGACGACATCGTCCTTAGGCGATACTCGTCCTCCGGCAGCATGTCAGTCGTATAGATGTCGGGCCATCCATCGTCGTCGATGTCGCCGATGTCCATCCCCATTGAGAAGTACGTGACGGAGGGCATCTGCCTATCGAGTGACTCGGCAAAACTGCCGTCCTTTTTGTTGATGTAGAGGTAGTCGCGCTCGAAGAAGTCGTTCGCGACGTACACGTCGGGCCATCCGTCCCGGTTCACGTCTCCCACGGCGAGCCCGAGTCCGAAGCCCGCCTCGCTTCCAAAGATTCCGGCCTGCCGGCTGACGTCGACGAAACGCGCGCCATCATGGCGATACAGCTTGTGACCGCCGTTAGGGTCGCGCACGTTGCGGGTATTGCGCAGCCCGAAGCTGCTCACGGCGCGCGGCGAATTATTGATCAGGAAGAGATCCAGGTCACCGTCGCGATCGTAATCGAAGAACGCGGCATGTGTCGCGTACCCTTCATCGGCGACGCCATACGCGCGCGCCTGTTCCGTGAACGTCGCAACGCTATCCTCGTTAGGTCCGTCGTTGATCCACAGCGCGTTGGCGCGCCGTGTCGCGGATCCCATTCCGGCCCGGCACACGTAGATGTCCAGCCACCCGTCGCCATTGACGTCTGCGATCGCGACGCCCGTCGTCCAAGATCCGGCGGCAGACGTTAGGCCGGCCTGCTTGGTGACGTCGCGGAACTGAAACTTCCCCTTATTGAGGAACAGCTGCGGGCCGCCCTGGTTTGACGTGAGCACAACTTCAGGCAGCCCATCTCCGTTCAGATCGCCGATCGCAACGCCACCGCCGTTATAGAAGTTGCGGTACGTGAACACGTTCATCTCGCGAGTCTCGGTTAGGCGATTCGCGAAACGAACGCCGGTGTAGCTCCCCGGCATGCGCGTGAAAAGCGTGCTGTCCACTGGAGGCGCTTCGCCGCGGCGTTGTGCGTCTGGCGACTCCGAAGCGCCCGAACATGCGATGCCTAACCAGAACATCCACCACGCGAGTAGACGCCCGACAAAAACGAAGCCTGCCCGCTGAGGGCGGGCAGGCTTCAGCAATACTACCGACACGAGTCCCGCGTCAGTAACCCGGGTTCTGCGTGAGCAGCGGGT
>CBQVAZ010000385.1:0-4160 GCA_967720205.1 uncultured Gemmatimonadaceae bacterium
TGAACAACCCGAACTTCAAGGCGTGCGCGAACCGTAGCGCCTAACGAACAGAACAAAAAATTGGCCCGGACTGCTCACGCGGTCCGGGCCTTTTTTGTGACGTAGTGCACTAGAATCTGGCCACGATATTGCGGTCGAGTTCAGCACGTCGAATTAGTCTCATTGCAGGCGAGCGCTGCCGTTGTTGGTGCTCACGGCTGAGGCCGCACAACGAGAACTGGGCTCAGCTTTCCAACCACGCTATATAGAGTCCGATGCGCTGGACACGAAAGCTTCGACCATCGCCAATCTTTGTATCCCTGCTCCTGTGGTTGGCGGGAAGTACGCTCGCGGGTGTAGCAGCGGCTGCCTTGATCAATCGCGTGCGCCGTGGGGACAATCTGACGGAGATGGACGCGCGCTCTCGCGTTGCAATCGCTCATTTGCGCCGCACGCTGAGCGTAGCGCGCGATCGGAATAGCCCGAACGATATCAATCAGTCTATCGATGACTTGCTCTCGAGCGGCGCGGCCGCGGCGGCCGTTTGCGTCCCTTCGCTTGCGCCTTTCGCTGCCGCGACACCTGCGTCGTGCAATGACCCGATCGTCGCGCGCGCGCTGGTGCGCGATTCGGTCGGCACACTCGTCACCGACGCCTCGTTCATTGGAAGCGACGCTCGGTATGTCGCCGCGCTCGCGGTGCCCGATGATCGCCCCGAAGTGGTGCTCGTCGTGTCGCATTCGCTGGCGCACCTCGCCGCGCGCGAGGACGCCACGCGACGCGGCGCGCTGCTCGTGGCCTGGTTGTTCGCGCTCGTCGTGTTCGGCTACACGCATGCCTCGACGCGCCTAACGCGTCGGCGTCTGCTCAACCAGGTGCGCCGGTTGCTCGGCCTCAATCCGCCGTCTACCGACTTCGCTCCGCTGCCGGCAGATCTGCGCGAGCTCGCCAGGCACCTCGCCATGGAAACGGAGCTCGAGCTCGCCGAGGGGACCTGGAGCGCGGCGCGGCTGCGATCGACAGTTAATCAATTCCTCGGCGGTTCGCCGCTCATCGTTGTCGCGAATCGCGAGCCGTATGTGCACGTGCGCGATGACGACGGACATGTGCGGCTGCTGCATCCCGCGAGCGGTCTCGTAACGGCAGTCGAGCCGGTCGTGCGCGCCTGCGCCGGGACATGGATCGCGCACGGCGCCGGATCCGCCGATCGCGAGACAGTGGATCGCAACGCACGACTGCGCGTCCCGCCCCCACCCGAAGATCCAGCGTATTGGTTGCGGAGGATCTGGCTCAGTCGCGAAGAGGAGCAGGGCTACTACTACGGTCTCGCGAACGAAGGACTCTGGCCGCTGTGCCATCTCGCGCACACCCGACCCGTTTTTCGCGCCAGTGATTTCGCGGCGTACAAGACCGTCAACCGCCGCTTCGCCAACGCTGTCGTCGAAGAGGCGAGCACGCGTGACCCGATCGTTTTCGTTCAGGACTACCACTTCGCGTTGGCACCGCGCATGATCCGCGAGCGTCTGCCAGACGCGACGATCGTCACGTTCTGGCACATCCCGTGGCCTAACGCGGAGAAGTTGGGCATCTGCCCGTTCCGCAACGAGATCCTTCACGGACTCCTGGGGAGCTCCATCCTGGGCTTTCATACGCAGTATCACTGCTCGCATTTCTTCGAGTGTGTCGATCGCTATCTCGAGGCACGCGTGACGCGCGAGGAGCAAGCGGTCGTGACGCGCGGGCGCGTGACGCGCGTGCGCGCGTATCCCATCTCGGTCGCGTGGCCGGAAGACGATACGAAATGGCCCAGCATCGCCGACTGCCGCCGCTTCGTGCGGTCGCAACTGGCGTTAGGCAGCGATAGTCTAATCGGCGTCGGCGTGGACAGGCTCGACTACACGAAGGGGATCGAGGAGCGCTTCCTCGCCGTGGAGCGGTTACTCGAAACGCATCCGGAATTCATCGGGCGTTTCGCCTTCCTGCAGCTCGCGGCGCCGAGCCGCACAGCAATCGAGGAGTACTCCCACGTCAACGAGCGGGTTATCGCCCTCGCAGCGCGCATCAACGAGCGCTTCAGCAAGGGAGAGTATCGCCCGATCCATCTGCGTCTCGAACACCACGAACACGACACGATCAACGTGGCGTATCGCGGGAGCGACTGCTGCTACGTCTCCAGCCTGCACGACGGGATGAACCTCGTGGCCAAGGAGTTCATCGCGGCGCGAAGCGATGAACAGGGCGTGCTCGTTCTGAGCCAGTTCACTGGCGCGTCGCGCGAGCTCACCGATGCGCTCATCGTGAATCCGTACGATCTCGAGCAGGCGAGCGCGGCCCTGTTCACCGCCATCACGATGCCGGCGCGCGAACAGCGCGAGCGCATGCGCGCGCTGCGCGCCCATGTGCGCCAGCATAACGTCTTCCGCTGGGCAGGTCGCATGCTGATGGACGCAGCGGCCTTCCGACGCCGCGAGCAGTCGCAGGAATTCCCTGCGCTGCGCCGTGCAGACGCTGCTTCATTGATGTGAGATCGCTCTGGAGCGCCAGCGGCATGCGCGCGTTGCGTGTGGCGTGCGCTGGGGAAGATCCCGTAATAGTTGGATTCGATTTCGATGGGACGCTGGCCGCGATCGTGCACAAACGCGGCGCGGCGCGCATGCGGCGCCTAACGCGGAATCGGCTGCTGCGACTGGCGCAGGTGGTACCGTGCGCTGTCGTGTCCGGTCGCACGCTCGCGGACCTCACGCCGCGTGTGCGCGGCATTCCATGGGCCGCGGTGATCGGCAGTCACGGGATCGAGCCGTTCTTTCGCTCGAAACCGCTCGCCGTGCGCGCACGCAGCTGGCGGCAGCTGGTGGGCGCCGAGCTGGCTGCGATCACCGACGTGGACGTGGAGCATAAACCCTATGGAATGAGCGTGCACTATCGACACGCACGCGATCCGCAACAGGCTCGACGCAGCATCCGGCTCGTCCTGTCGCAGCTGGAAGACGCGCGCGTCATGTGGGGACCGCAACTCGCCGACGTATTGCTGTTAGGCGCTCCTGCCAAGGACCACGGCGTGGAGCGAGTGCGGCGCAAGCATCGCGCGCGGCACGTCATCTACGTTGGGGACGCCGAAAACGACGAAGATGTCTTTCGTTTTGGGGAGAGGCACCGGTGGGTGACGGTGCGCGTCGGGCGCAAGGCATCGTCGAACGCCCGGTTCTACATCCCAGATCAGTTAGCCGTCGATGAGCTTCTGGAGACGATCTACGATCTGACAAGATCAAAAGCCTAAACGCAAAGATCCAAACCTTGACGCGGCCGCTGCGTTAATGCTTTTCATCTTTGCTTTTGATCTTGGCTCTTGATCATCGCCTAACAACACAAACGCGGACCGGGCATAAGCCTGGTCCGCGCTCGTCCGCGGCGAAATTCAACGCTACATCTTGGTGACGCTGAAGCTGCCGACGTGCACGTCCAGGTTGTGATTCACGCGCAGCCCCACCTGCCCATCCAATGAGCCCATCACCTTATCCTTCGGCTGCTTGAACACCTCGGTGCCGTTGAGCAGGACGCGCACCTCATTGCCCACTTCGACGGCGATTTCGTTGGTCGCCTTACCCGCCTCGTCGGCTTTCTTGAGCGCAGGGCTCGCGGTCCAGTCGACGACCGTGTGCGTCTGCGAACCAGCGCGATGCTTAATCGTGTACTCTCCCGTCCCGGCGACCACCACATAGAGGTAGCTCTGCTTGTCGCCCTTGAGATCATCGCCGCCGATAAAGACACCGTACGCTTCGCGGTGCGTCGGGGCCTTCGTTTGCGTGAGCGACGCTTTGACAGTGTAGTTCCCCTTTGCTGCGTTTGCCGGATTCCAGTAGATCGCAGCTGGGCCAGAGGTCACGTGAAAGCCCGGTCCCATCGACACAAACTTGAGTTCCTCGATTTTACCATCGGCTTTGTCGAGACGTGCTTCCCAACCAGCGACTTTCACGCCGCCGTCGGCGACTTTCTTGTCTGGGTCATTCGCTTGCGCGTGGATCGCGAGCGGCATCGCGAACGCGAGCGCAATTGCGCCGTGAATTACTCTCTTCATGCTGCGCCTCCTAGAATGAGCGCGAGTTTATCAGAGTCAAAGGACGCTTGGAGTACACTGAGCTTAGGCGCGAGTTGCCTGGACAGCCAGCAGTTGACCAATTGTT
>CBQVAZ010000386.1:0-4155 GCA_967720205.1 uncultured Gemmatimonadaceae bacterium
GCTGTCGCGCGCGAAGGGTCGCCCCAATTGTCAGCGGCCGCGGTGTCACATTGCGCCGTTCCGGGTCCGCTCGTTAGGCGCGGCATGGGCGTGACAACGGCGGGTCCCGTGAAGACGTGCGCGGCGTGCGCGGCCAGCGAAGTCCACGTCACGGAACCCAGCCGACTGAGGCTGGCAGCGGATGCTGCCAACGAGTCAGGCTGCTTTGGTGGGGCACCTGTTAGGCGCGAGCCCAAGGAGCCACAAGGTCCGTCACACACTCGGCTCGTGTCCGGGGCGGCGACGGCTGCGATGGTAGGGCTCGGAGTGGGGCACAAGGAACCCCACCCTGGGGGCGGCGTGTCGTTTCCATCGACGCGCGCAGCGCCGGAGATAGAGAACGAATCGCGAACGCTGACCGCCGCTGGAAGTCGCGGCTCCGGGATGTGCAGTGTGTATAGCACGCCGACGCGTGACTCAATTGGCACGGTGACTCCCGTGGCACGGGCGCGCCCGCGTGCAGAGATCCAATAGCTCGCGCGCGAGAGTCGGGTGACGAACGCGATGCTGGTTGTACTGTCCGGGTATAGCGCGACGAGCGGCCCCGCCGTGGCGCCGATGGGCATCGTTATGTTGGAATCCCTGCTCCACGCAGCGGCGGCGGCGATTTGCCCACGTTCCGCGGCTTCGGACGTGCGGAGCGCCAGCGATGCGTCTCCGGACGCTCGCGCCTGCGTAGACGCGGCGATCAGTACGCCCGCGGCAAGAGCTGCGGTCACGAGGATCGCCAGAAGAACGAGCACCAGGGCGATGCCGCGGCGATTCATCTGTTGCGTAGCGCCACGTTTGCCGTAAGCGACTCGGCGCGGAAACCGGGGCGCATGCCTGGAATTCGCACGCGCGTCGCGCTGCGCGTGCGCAGGGTGACATCGAGCAGGGCAGCGCCGGATGGAGACGGCCCGTACGGAAGCAGGCCGCCTAACGAATCAGTCAGCCGAAACTGAATGCCTGGGGCGCCCGCGCTTCCCGTGTATGGCCCGCTCACGGGTTGCAGAACGGACCAGCGTGAAAGTGCACCGTCCCAGTCGCTGACTCCGAGGTAGTCTTTGCCGGACGAGTTGTAGACCAGCACGCGCAGACGCCGCGAGAAGCGCACGACGGCGCCGAGGGGGACTGTGAGAGCCGCTGGACCAATCCAGACCGCGATCGAGAGAACTCTGGCGCGATGGCCGGCGTCGCGTACGGAATCGAGCAGTGCCGACCCCGAGCACCCGTTAGGCACCCAGGCCAGGCCGCTCACGGAGGCTGTCCACCATCGATCGTCGCTTGCACCAGGGAGCGGCCCAGCGTCGTAGATGTACGCCAAATCACCAGGCCGTGGCGTGTGCGTCCAACTCGCGAGCCGCTGGCCCGTGGCGATGCTGTCCGGTGCGAGCATGAGTTGACTGGATGTGCCCGCAAGGCAGGCGACGCCCGTGCCGATGGTATAGCCAAACTCCACGAGCGTGTCGTGGACGGCGTAGAGGTCGGCGGCCGCGGGAGCTGCTGACGCCAGAACGGCCGGGATGATCTGCTGCGCCTGACGCGCCTGTCCGCGTGACTCCGCGATGGCGGTTGTACCGGCGACAAGGCGGCTGTGGCCGACGAATGCGGTGCTCAGAAGAGCGAAGAGAATGCCACTGACAGTGAGCGCGACAAGCAGCTCGAGCAGCGTGCGGCCAGAGCGCCGCGGCTGCTCGTTAGGTGACGTTTCGTAGGTAGCGCTCGATGCGACTCGAGCACCTGGTGCTGCGAACGAAAATCGATGGATGCTGCGCATGCACCCAGGCTAAGGATCGATCGCGATGGAACGTGACCATTCACATGCCACCGCGGCCAAACGCCCGCCGCGCATGGCGCTGCGACGCTACGGCTCGGGACAGTTCACGAGCGTCGAGAGGCGATTGGTGCGCGGCGTGACGGAGCCGCGCCTCGGTACAGTCACCGTGACGTCGAGATGCGCGACATCCAGGCTATCGGTGATGATCCACGAGCCGGTGAACGCTGAGTGTGAGCCAGAACCACTCGCCAAGCGTGCGCATGCCGCCGCGCGAAGTGAGTCGATGAGGCTCTGGGCGTAGACGCTGCCACGGAATCGCAGATCGCTGTCGTAGAGTCGAGCAAGGATGAATTGGCCGCTGCTGAGCATCGCCAGAAGCACGGCCGCGAAGAGAACCATCGCGACGAGCGTTTCCAGCAGAGAGAATCCAGCGCGGCGACTCTTCGTTTTCACGCGCGGACGATACTGCCTCCTGCCGCAGGTGCCGCATCGTTCTCACGCAGCAATCTCCTTCAGACCGCAAAAGCAACGAGGGGCAGCCTTTTGAGCTGCCCCTCGATTACTACGTTACTCGCGTTAGGCGAGAACTACATGCACTTCGGCTCGCCTTCGACCAGCGCGGGCGCCACTGCACCGACGCCGATGAAGATCGCGCACGTCTTGGTTGTAGCGGTGTGGGTCGACGTCGAGCTCCAACCCGTGCCGCCCGTGGCGGTCGTGGTGACCGTCACACCAGCGGACGGAACGAAGCCAGCGAGCGAAACCGTCGCGCCGCTGATGTTCGAGGCGGGGCCTGACGTGTAGACCTGGAAGTCGGCGAAGTACGACTCCTGCGTCGTCGCCATGTTGCGAAGGTCCGACTTCATCGAAGCCAGATACGCCTTCTCTTTCGTGTTGGCGAACTTCGGGATCGCGATCGCGGCCAAGATGCCGATGATCACGACGACGATCAGAAGTTCGATCAGCGTGAAGCCCTTGCGGTTCTGCATGGTGCGGTCTCCGGGGTAAGTGCCGTGGTAGTGGTGCGTTGTAACTCGAGGCGAGTCGTGTCGGTCAGTGCTAAGGCAACGTGCGGACCAGCGACACAGGCATTCGGTATCGCGGTGTCGTAGCGATACTTACGGATGCTGTTGCGCGGTCGACAGGCGGCTGACACAGAGTGTTTTGCGCCCCTCCGTTGCAACCTGCCACATGCCAATCGGCATCCGAGCCTGCTGCTGGACGCGAGCGCCATAGCTAGGCATGCCTAACTGGTCGTTCGAGTCTGCGGATTTGACGATTCGCGCAAGTACGCGTCACGCGTGGCGTTGTTAGTGCACGTGACGAAGGTGACCACGGTGACTACGGTCACTCCACGCGCGTTGCGCGCCCCACAAACCAACCTAGGCGCCACGTCACATGGCGCGTACCGAAACCGCGCTAGTTAGGCGGTTTTTCCGCGCCCGCTCGGCGCCGGTGGAGGCGGAAAAAGATTGAAGCGCACGATGTGCCAGAAGGCCGCCACGCCATCCTTCCAGTTGATCTTCTTCCCTTCGGCGTACGTGCGTCCGGCATACGAAATGGGGACTTCGTAGATGCGCGCTCCAGCCTGCGCTAAACGCGCCGTAATCTCGGGCTCGAAGCCAAACCGATCAGCCGTCAGGACGAGGCTACGCGCGAGCTCTCCGCGCACCGCCTTATAGCACGTCTCCATGTCGGTCAGGTTCAGATTGGTGAACATATTGCTCACCGTCGTTAGGATCGTGTTCCCGACCGAGTGCCAGTAGTACAAGACGCGATGCGGCCCGCCCAGAAAGCGCGAACCGAACACCGCGTCCGCCTGCCCTTCGATGATCGGCTCGAGCATGTGCGGCCAATCGGCTGGATCGTATTCCAGATCCGCATCCTGCACGATTACGATGTTGCCCGTGCTGTTGGCCAATGCCGTACGAATCGCGGCGCCTTTCCCCCGGTTGTACGGCTGATGGATCACCTTATCGATGCGGCCGTCGGCGAGAAGGTTGTCGAGGATCTGCGCCGTGCCGTCCGTCGAGTAGTCGTTGACGCAGATGATCTCCTTCATCACGGGGACGGTGTGCACCTGGTCGATGAGTAGGCCGAGCGTGCGTTCCTCGTTATAGACGGGGATCAGCACCGACAGCACCACAGAGTCGCGATCGATCGGCGAGCGTCCGCGTAAGCGCGGAATGGCCGGTTCGTCTATAGTCGGTAAGCTTGCCGGCGTTAGGCGATGCGAGGTCATTGATGCAGGTTCATGAACACAGTCGCGCTTCCCACCCGATCCACTGGTCGTATGATCGCGGGTTGCACGCGCGCCAGTGAATCCGCGGCGCGTAGCGTGTTCTGCCAAGCGACAA
>CBQVAZ010000387.1:0-4153 GCA_967720205.1 uncultured Gemmatimonadaceae bacterium
CGGCGCTTCTGGGATCTGCGACGCTGGAACGCGGAGGCGGCGCCGATCAAGAACACTTTCCTCGACGGTCGGGATAAGTGCATTCCGATCAGCGAGAACGAGATGCAATCGAATCCGAATTTGCGGTGACGTCTATGCAGTGGAAAGGAAGACGGTCGGTCGCCGTCTTGGTTGGAGCGATGCAATTATTGTCGGCGTGCTACCAATACGTTCCGGTTCGCTCGACGCCGACCGTCGGATCGCAGGTGGGCTTCGATATCAATGACGAAGGCCGGGTCGGGCTGCGTGACCAGCTCGGCCCAGGCATCGCGCGAGTCGAGGGTCGACTCACTGCGGTTGAAGGCGACGTAATGGTCGTGCAGGCTTCCAGCGTGACGCAGATCCGTGGCCGTCCGATGCCTGCCGACAGCGTCCACGTTAGGGTGAGCCGCGGTTATGTCGAATCGATCGACGAGCGCCGACTATCGCGCAGCCGCACCTACATCATCCTCGGCATCGGAGCAGCGATCGTCGCCACATTCCTGGGGACCAATGGATTCGGGAAAGGGCCGTCGTCGGATCCGCCTGGAGAGCCGCCAGTCAATCAATACCGGGGTCATTGACGCGTATTTGCTTCGCCAAAGCAAGAAGACTGACCACTCGAGCTATTTCTCTTTCAAGAACGTCAACTGCAAGTGCTGTTCGGATGACGCGGATCGGCGGATAGAACCGGATTCGCGTCTTCAGCGCCAGACAGGTTCATAGGCTTTCGCAGGCGACCAAAGCGTCGTTGTTTTCTTCTTAAGATCAAAGCGACCGCCTAACGTGGCGAGCGCATGTGATGAGCGTGGCTTCGTTTTAAGAGCCCGGATCCGTACTATCCGCAGCATCCGTGGTATCCGAATGGCTCTTGCTCTTGACCTTAAGCCTTTCGCTATCGCTTGGTCTCGGTGCAAAAGCCCGCCCAGCCCTGCTCACATGCCAGCGCGTACAACTTCGCCGGATCTCGTTCTCGTAACGGTGGCTTCGTCCCTCTCAAAACGACTGGCAGCTCGGCGAGCGGCGGCTTATCCCGAGCCAGCTGATCGGTCGCGTTAGGCTGCCGATTCAAGTTCCTGCACGCCGGCTCGAACCCCAGATCACAGCCGCGTTTGAAGTCCGCGTTCGCCGCCTGACTGAGTTCTGTGCGCCGAATGCCAACTTCATTGCACGCCCAACCCGAGCCACTGTTGCAGTATACGACGAGCAAATTCGCGCTGTAGCTGCACGCGCGCTCGTTTCCTTCACCGCACGCGCTTTGCCAGAAAGGCAAGTACTGTCCCGGGTGCTTGTCGCCTACTCCCTGAACGCTGTAAAGCCCGGCGAACACCACGGCCCATAAGGCGGTGAAGGCCACGTTGCGCTGACGCGGCGACAGCGCGCGCCCAAGGCGAGTCGGATCCAGCGCGGCGAGCGGTCGGACACTCGTTAGGCGCTCGATGCCGCGAACCATGAGATTCATGAGCGGCACAGGGAGCAGTTTGTCGTAGAACGTCGGCAGACCTAACGAACTAAGCAGGACGAAGCATAGCGCCGTACCGACCGCGTACAGCATTCCGAAGGTGACGCGACCCAGTTCGCCGCGCGGTGACGTCGACGGATCCGTGAACAACAGATGCATGCCCAGGAAAACGGGAACCGGGATATGCGTGTCGTAAAAGAGATACGTCCCGGTCGTGGCGAAGTAGACGAGACTGATCACGTACAGCGTGATCACGGCCGCCAGCGTCATCCGCGCCACGCCAAAAAGGATCTGCCCCGGCAGCGCGACGAGAAAAATCACGAGATACATGAAGTGCGTGTCGAACTGCGTGTTCGCGATGATGTATCCGTACGTGATGCTCGACTTGCCCGTAAACAGAAGCGCGAGCGCCGCGACAGCGAGCGGGAACGACGACGGATTGAAGATGTGTACCGAGCGGCCGTCGCGATTCCAGCGGATCAACTCCTTCGCGAGATAGCCGACCGCGATCATCGCGAACTGCAGATAAAACCAGTCGAGCCTGAACCAGAGGAAGAGATTGATGCTGAAGATGATCGGGAATGCGCCGAACCCGATCGCGTATCGATCCCTCCGCGACCACTGCAACAGCGCATCGAACGCGTACGCGAAAATCAGCTGCGCGACGATGAATGGCAGAAACGTGTACACGATGCGCGCGTGATATCCCCAGTACAGCAGCACCGTCCCCTGCGCGCACGCCTGCAGCCAGTGCTGCCGGCGTACATCGACGACGATTGTTAGCGTCCTGTGAGCGCTTCGCGCCGACGCGTAAAGGACCGCGCTCCATACGAGGAGAACGCCGCCGGCGCCGATGAACGAGGCAGCGAGCGCTGCATTTTGGCGGCTGAATAGCGCGAACGCACTGAGTATGAGCGCGAGCGAGAGCGGCCAGACCAAAGCCTTCGCCGTCGCTCCAGTTCCACTGGTTGATTCGCTCGACGCTGTGTTCACGATTTGTCAGAAGCTGCGGCGCTGAGGTCTCTGTTGGTAGGGGTTTGGAGCGACACTGGTGTCCGTTACCCAGGACGTCCATTCAGGGTTGAATCCATTGACAGCAGCGCAGGAGTTGATCAGGTGAAGCGATATCATCGTACGCTTGCCGTGTTAGGCACCGCGTTCATCGCAGCGTGCCAATCATCGTCATTGACCGGGCCGCGTGCGCTCGATGGCATAACGAGGATCGTGCTGCGCGCTTGGGAAGACACTCGAGCAGGACTCCCGCCGTTGGCCGTGACACGTCAGGATTCCGTCGCGCTGGTCGTGAGCTTCATCAATGCTCGGCGCGACAACTGGGAAACTGCGCCGAGTCAGTTGCCGGGCAATCCATTGTTCGCCGAGTTGCAGCGAGGAACGTCGGTCGTAAGTCGCTTCGGGTTCATCGAGACATCGCACGGAGCCGGAGGCTTTTTCATCACGACGGACGGCGGCAGGACTCAACTGCGACCGGCATCGGCCGAAGAGCTTGCCTCCTTTCTCGCCTTTTTCGGCATCGGCGTACAGATCATCCCCGACTAGTGCCGTTCCAACTTGTTTCGCCTAGGCGGCGAAACTCGGGCGCCGCCAGGAAACCCACGCTGCGGCGTCGCTGTCGGGAATAGTTGGAACGGCACCAGTAGAGTCGCAGCGACTTCGCCTCTACGTTTGGGCGGTGAAAGTCGCCAAAGCAGCGCCCGCAGGGGCAATAACTCGAGTGCAGCTGAATCGCGCCACCCTGGCGCGGCAGATGCTGCTCGCGCGCGAGAAGATATCCACGTTAGGCGCCGAAGGCGCCACGGCCCGATGAAGACACTGAAGCACCAGTGCGCTTCTTACCGGAGTTCGACAACATCCTGCTTGGACATGACGATCGCACGCGGATCGTTGCCGATGCGCACAGGAAGCTGGTCTACTTGCCCGGGCTGCGCGTCGCGGCGACGCTGCTCGTCGATGGTGTCGTCGGTGGAGCCTGGACTCTCGAGAGCAGGAAAGGGATGGCGACCGTCGTCGTTCAGCCGTTCGCGAAGCTCAGCAAGGCCACGCGCGACGCTGTTACCCAAGAGGGAGACGCGCTCGCGAAGTTTCTGGAGCCGGAAGCGCGCGAGACGACCGTGCGTGTCGCCTAACTATCGTCGAGCTAGGGTTTGCCGAGCACCAGGGCCATCGCCCGCTCGAGCCCAGGATCGCGACCGGCCTCCAGGTCAGCCTTTGTGAACGTGGGGACCGGCACCGTTGGTGGAATCCCCGGCCCGTCGAAGCTCGTCCCCTGCTCCGTCAAGAACAATTCGTTCGGCAACCCGATGCGCCAGCCGTTAGGCAGCGAACGGCCGAGTACATCCGAGAATACGCCTTGCGTGTGCTCCCCCACGCGCGCGATCGCCGGACGCCGACCCATGAGCGCCTGCGTGAACGTCTCAGCCGCGCTTACGCTGTAGCGGCTTATGAGCTCGACTACCGGTCCGCGCCACCCTGGACGGCTGCTCGGCGTCACCATGCTCGGTTGAGCCGCAGTCATCTTGCTTGCGTCGTCAGGATCGTTGCGCGCAACCTTGTTGTAGGCCAAGTAAGGCGTCGCCGTTAGGCGCGCCGCGATCGCAAGTCCCAGCGGATCAGCACCGCCGCCGTTCACGCGCACGTCGATGATCAGTCCGCGCC
>CBQVAZ010000388.1:0-4142 GCA_967720205.1 uncultured Gemmatimonadaceae bacterium
CGATCATCATCCCGACCGGCGGCATTGAGCAGAACGGTCCCTACGTCGCGATGGGGAAGCACAATGTCATCCTGCGCGGCCAATGCGAATCGCTCGCGCGCCGGTTAGGCAACGCGCTTTGCGCGCCGGTCGTGGCTTTCGTCCCGGAGGGAGACTTCGATCCACCGACTGGCCACATGCGCTATCCAGGTTCGATCTCGCTCACGGAACCGACGTTCCGCGCGCTGCTCGACGACATCGCGACGAGCTTCAACGTGGGCGGCTTCAGCGAGATCATTCTGATCGGCGACAGCGGTGGCAATCAGTCAGGCATGAAGGCGGTTGCCGAGGCACTCAATACGCGCTGGGGCGGCAAGGGTGCTGTGGCGCGCTTCATCCCCGAGTTCTACGACAACAACGGCGTCATCGCCTACATGAACAACGAGCTGGGGATCAAGGAGCCTAACGAGGACGGCTGGCACGACTACTACTGGATCACGGCCGAGATGATGGCCGTGGATCCCTCAGTCGTGCGCTACGATCAGCGCGTGAAGGCCGGCAAGGCGACGATAAATGGCGTCAGCATCGCGCCTAAGGAAAAGACAATCGAGGTCGGGAAGAAATTGATCGAGTGGAGAACGACGCAGACGATCAAAGCCATTGAGAAGAGCCGAGCCGCGACACGAAGCACCTCGCCTTGATCACGGTCTCTAACAACAAGAGCTTTCACCGCGGACGAACGCGGAGACCAGACGCGGACCAACACGGACGTACTTTTTTTATAAAAGCAGTTTCAGCGTTAGTCCGTGGTTTGTCTGCGTTTGTCCGCGGTGAAGCAGTTGTTTGAAGTAGACTAGAGATGAACGTCGGGTTCGTCAGAGAAGAGTTCAGTCGTTAGGTACCGAGATCCCGAATCCGGCGAGATCATAGCTACTCGCTTCCCCTCGCCTAACTCGCGCGCGACCTTGAGCGCTGCCCAAGCAATCGCGCCGCTCGACATCCCAACGAACAAACCTTCCTCGCTCGCCAGCCGACGCGCGAGGGGAAACGCGTCCTCTTCCAGGGCTGGAATGATGCGATCCACGACCGAGCGATCGAAGTTGTCAGGCACAAAGCCGGGGCCCATCCCCTGAAACTTGTGTGGACCACGCACGCCGCCTGACAATACAGGCGAACGTGCCGGTTCAACGGCGATCACCTGAATGTCGCGCTGCTTTTCCTTGAGCAGCCGGCCAACGCCGCTGATCGTCCCGCCCGTTCCGGATCCATACACGAACGCGTCGACGCGACCGTGCATCGACTCCCATAACTCGGGACCTGTCGTTTCGTAGTGAATGCGCGTGTTCGCCGGGTTGCTGAACTGGTTAGGCATCCACGCGCCGATCTCGTCGCGAATCCGCTCCGCTTCCTCGATCGCCGCCAACATGCGCCGCTCAGGATCCGTCAGCACCAACTCCGCGCCATACGCGCGCAGCGTGCGACGCCGCTCGTCGCTCATTGACGACGGCAAGCAGAGTATGAGTCGGTAACCGCGCGCTGACGCGACCTGCGCCAGTCCGATTCCCGTGTTGCCGGACGTCGGCTCGACGATCGTCCCGCCCGGGCCGAGCACTCCTCTCGCCTCAGCATCGAGAATCATTCCGAGCGCCGTGCGATCCTTGATCGATCCGCCCGGATTCATCCCCTCGAGCTTCACCCACACCTCAGCCATTCCGGCCTCGACGACGCGCTCGAGACGCACCATCGGCGTCTGTCCGATCGCGCCGTCGACTCGAGTGGAGGCAGCGGCGGGGACGGTGAGGCGATTCGGGTTAGTAGAGATCATATACGCATCTTAAAACAAATAGCTTTGAGTCAGCAGTCGTCAGTCATCAGTGCGGAGTTTCAAATCAGTGACTGCATGATATGTCGGTGCCTAACGTGACGGATGACGCGCGACCATATCATACTCGGGACACCTGCACCGAAGACTGCTCACTCAAAGCTATTTGTTGTGCCCTGCGATATCGCTAGGGCGGCGTCGCCGGACAAAGAGTCTTGACCGCCTTCTCTGCGAGCGGCCTCATCTCGTCATACGCTTGGCGGAGCTGACCCGCACTCTCCCCGTCGCCTACACCAAGCTCCAGCATTGCAGCTGTAACGCCGAGTGCGTCGCTCGCGCGTGTTGCGTTGGGGCAGTCACGCGACTTGGACGCTACCACGAGGGCTCCGCGCGCCAGTTGCAGATTCGACGCCGCGATCAACCCACGCGTGTCGTCCCGCGAATCCACACTGTCCGCGATCGAGAAGAGGTTGAGAGCTCGCCTCCATATCACGAACGCGGTATCAGGGGTCTCACGAATCATCTGGCGACCGCGCGCGATCGCATACGTGCGCAACAACTCCGAACGCGGACCAGTACGCGGCGCTCGCGCAATTACAGCGATGGCGCTGTCAGGTTGCTGCTCGCCGAGCCAAAGCTCCGCCATCTGCAGAAAGCCCTGAGTCAACGCTGTATCGGCCAGCACCGCTTGTTCGAGAGATGCCAAAGCCTCGCGCTTTTTCCCAGCAGCTACTGCCTCACGAGCGGCTAGAACGTGCAGGTCGGACGAACCCGGGAAGAGAGCGAGTCCGCGTGGGAATACTGCCAACCCCTCGCCTTTCACGAGCTGCACGTACTGGAGGTAGATCGACAAATCGCCCGGATACTCTTTCACCGACCGCGCGCTCTTCGAGAGCGCGCTCAGCGTGTCGCCGCTAAGTCGCAGCGCTTCGATATGTCGAATCGCGTAGCTCGAGTCGGAACGAAAGGCTGTGTCCTCGTAGTCGAGCGAATCGCCGAGCGCCGCAGCATCCTTCCAGCGTGAGAGCGCGATGTAACCTCGGAAGGCGAGCCGCCTAACGCGCATTTCGCCCTTGTGCACCTCGGCGAGCAATCGGCACGCGTCGACCGCGCGAGCGGCTTCCTGCATACGCAGCAGCTCTTCAACGCCGGCGATGGCGAGATCGAGGCTGTCCGGACGCAGGCGAACGACCTTATCCCACGCGTCTACTGCGGCGCCCGACTTTTGCTGCGCCAGGCTACGCGCGCGCACGACAGCGGCAATGATGTTCAGCGAGTCGATCGCGAGTACTGCATCCGCGACCTTATTCACAGAATCGGGATCGGCGCCGCTCTGCCGCAGCGCCACGGTGAGACAGGTTCGAGCAAGCGTACTTCGTGGATAAAGGGCGACGGCTGCCTCCGCGGACTTCGTGGCGCGTGGCAGGTCATCAACTCCCACAGCGTTTTCACAACGGCGCAGGCCAACCATCTGCACGCGCGCACGTGTCACGTGTTGTGCGAGCGTGTCCGCCGCTAGAGCGGCAGTCGCTGCACGAATGACTGGAAGGGGCTGTCGCAGCCGTCTGTCGCGCGGCAGCATGACCTGAGCGCGAACTTCGATAATCCCGCCCTTCGTTTGTACAGCACCGACGACGACTTCGTCGGCGCGGAACAGGCGCGACAGGAGCATCGCGTCTCCCTCGCCGAGCCTAACGTCATCGCGGAAACCGGCATATCTGAGTGCTGCTTCGATCGTATCGCTGCCGACGACGCGCAGCTCGCGACGAATGGCCACGCGTGCGAGCCGCGCGCGAGTCCCACGCTCGACTTGGCGAGCCAAACGCGGCGCGCCGTCGGTCTCAAACGGCGCGACGAGTAGAACCTGCGTCGTAAACTCTTGTGCGTGCGCGTTTGCAGTCGCAGCCAAGAGCGCGACCAAGAACAGGCAAGCCCTTGGGCTTTGTCGAATCACTGAGATGTCAGGCGTGAGAACGAGTTCCGAACGCTAAGACTGGGGCAGCGGGCGTCAACGTCACAGACAGCTGTAGACGAGATGGTCTCTGTAGTTAGCTGTTGAAAGAGCGTCGACGGCGGCACCAGTTAAGAAGCAGAAGCGTGAAACGGATCGCCCCAGTGGGCGTTAACGCGTCAACGACGTAAACAGCCTGGTTCGCGCAGTTGACGACCTTTACGCTCGCGCATGTCGCACTGTTTACCGACGTTATCGGTTCACTCGTGCCGCAGTCGACGCAGTTGCTGTAGCCTTTATGCCGAACCCTCGCCTCCTAACGTGCAACCGATCCGACTCGTTCTAACTTTGCTGCTGGTCGCGTGCTTCAAGCCAGCGCCGCTCACGAAC
>CBQVAZ010000389.1:0-4126 GCA_967720205.1 uncultured Gemmatimonadaceae bacterium
GCTCTATGGAAGCACACGACGAAGGCGGCCGCCGTAATCTCAACAGGATCAGCGCTCTGCTGGTACCTTCAGACTGACGGCTGGTGTCTGACAGCTTTCGTTTGAGCGGGGTTGAGGGGCCCACTAGGGGTACCCCGAGTGTTCAGCCCGCTCCTGCCCGTTGTACTCTGCGTCGCGTCCGAGGCGCGGGCATGAGCGGGGCCGTTTGGGTGGGAGTGGGGTTGTTTGGGTGTGGCCCGCGTCTCGAAGAATTGGGTGGGGTGCGGGTTGGGATACTATCGGGGCAGGGGGCGGCCGAGACGGGTGGGGCTTGAAGGATGAGGTGCGCGGCGGTCGCTTAGTCGCTGCATGCATCACAGTGATGTGAGGTGTGGACGACTAGACTGCGGTTCGCCCCCCAGTCCTCGATAGACGTCGTGATCGGTGCGATGCTATCGAGGACCCGTTGTCTATAACAGAGTGCTCCGAAATCCCCACGTGAGGAACGACAAATGGCTGACTACGAAAAACGAAGTCCCCTGCCACCCCCCAGCGAGCACACAATCGAACTAAAGGCCGCGATCGAACTCGTTAGGCGGTACCGTAAATACAGCGGTCCGGCCGCGGAGAAAGGTGGCTATTTCTGGGCCGAGCCCATCCGCCGCATGCTGTCGGAGCCGGGTGTTGTTGGAATGCGCTACTACCACGGCGTTGACGAAAACGGCGGCTACCACATCATCCTCCTTGGCGTCGACAGCGACGGTCGAGACGTCGTTAAGCACGTGTCGGGCGGTGGAGCGCGCGCGGTGCCGGGCGGCGAAGGGGCCGTGCTCGAGAGCAGCGCGAGGTCCGGAGGGGGACCGGCGGCCGATGGACAACTTCAGAATCACTTCCCATGTCCGCCGTGGTGTCCACCCGACGGGCCGTTTGCCTAGAGTTGCGCTTACACCTGGCGGACGACTCGTGATCTATCCATGGGAGCTCTACGCCGCCTCGTTCGTCCAACTGCTCCCCGTCGCCGGCGGGCTGCTGCACGGCGGCAGCCTGCCCGCGGCGAGACGCTGGTTCATGCTGTGGTGCCTGCTGAGCTTCATCGCGGATGGTGTGCAGTTCGTCTTCGCGCAAACGGTCGGGCAAAATCTGTGGCTTCGCCTAATCATCGCGCCGGTTCAAATCGCGGTTGCGTTTTGGGCCCTTTCGCTGTGGCAGCTCGACGCGAAACCACGCCGAGTGATGCGACAGGCCATTGTCGTGCTCATTCCAGCAACCATGATCATTGCGCTCGTTTGGGAGGGCTTTGATTCGTTCGGTGACAAATCCGGTCCAATCCTTCAACTCGCACTGCTCGCGGGCTGCGTCTACACACTCGTTAGCCGCAGCGTCGCGTCGTCCGACCGCCTCGCGCGCGAAGACTGGTTCTGGATCACCCTTGGACTCTCGCTCTATTTCGCACTCGGCGTCGCACTCGGTCCCGTGGCAATGGCCTTGCTACAAGGGAACACCGACTTCCTGAAACAGGTCCTGCTCTTCAAGGCACGTGCTGACATCCTCGCGTTTGTGTTGATGACCATTGGTATGCTATGTCCGCTTCCCCGCTCTTTGTCACTGAAGCCTACATAGCCTCCGGGTTGGCGTTAGGCCTTCTGGTCTTCGCACTCGGCGCCGCGCTGGCCATTTACCAGCGGCGGACCCTTGGCCTGCGCCAACAACTCGACGACTGCCGCCGCCAACTCGGCGCCGGTCCGGCCGACAGCTAGAGCCGTCCCAACCGTGCGGCGTACTTTCGTCATTGGGGCATAACGAGTTGGAACGACTCTAGCGTAATCCGAGCCGGCCCCCAACCTTTCTTGGGAGGGAACGGGCTACCCCCAAAGCTGTGTCCGGCTCCGCGCAGTTCATCGGTCAGGTCTATGTCGCCTCCGCGCTTGCGTTAGGCGTCATCCTCTTCGCGCTCGGCGCTGCCCTCGTCTTCTATCAGCGCCGCATCGTCGCACTGCACCGAGAACACGCCAAACGTCTGCTCGCCGCCCAGGAAGACGAGCGCGCCTGGGTCGCGCGCGAAGTGCACGACGACGCTCTGCAGCGCGTGGCCCTGCTACAGCACGAGCTGGACGACTGGACAGGCGAGCATACCCTCGATCCGGATCGGCAGCGGCTTCGCATCACAGCGCTGCGCGAGGAACTGAGCGACCTTGGCGTGATGCTACGAAAGGTTGCGCATCACTTGCACCCCTCGATCATCGAGCACGCCGGCCTCGTTCCCGCGCTGCACGCCCTCGCCGCTGACTTGCAGCGCGGATCGGGATTCGAGGTGGCCGTCGACACGTCCGCGGCGCCGGCGGTTTCGCTCCCGAAAGAAAGTGCTCTCATCCTGTACCGCATCGCGCAGGAAGCGCTGCGCAACGCCGAAAAACACGGCCGGACCACGAAGGCAAACATCACGCTCGCGCAGCGGAACGGCGCGATCGTGCTGACAGTAGCCGATCGCGGCCGCGGCTTCGACCTGGCCCAGCACGATCGAGCGCATGGCCTGGGTCTTGTCAGCATGACCGAGCGCGCTCGTTATGCGGGCGGTCGCATCGACATCGAGTCGCAACCCGGCGCAGGTACCGTCGTCCGCGTCGAGGTGCCGACTACAGAAGGAAGCCTGCCATGATTCGTAGAACTGCAATCCTCATTGCCGACGATCACCCTCTGGTGAGTCAGGGGCTGCGCGCCATCCTGCGCACGAATTGCGAAGTCGTGGGCGTCGTTCAAGACGGTCGCGACGTGGTCGACGGCGTTAGGGCCAAGAAGCCGGACCTCCTGCTCCTCGACCTTTCGATGCCTCACAGAAACGGGCTCGACCTTCTTCCAGAGCTTGTAAAGTCGTTCCCGAACCTCAAGGTCCTCATCGTCACAATGCACGTGGATCGTGCCATGGCCGACGCGGCGATGCTCGCCGGTGCACACGGCTTCATCCCGAAAGAGGCGTCCGCCGAGGAGCTGAACGACGCGATCAGTCAGGTGATGCAGGGGAAACGGTATATCTCTCCCAAGATCCCGCGTCATACGCAGCGCGACGGCTCGGCGATCGACGATCCCGCGCTGGATCGCCTAACGCCGCGTCACAAACAGATTCTGCGGCTCCTGGGCGAAGGGAAGACGTCGCAGCAGATCGCGGACGCCCTCGGCGTGAGCCACCGCACGATCGAGTTCCACCGCGCCTCGATCCGCCGCGCGCTCGGCATAACGAATGAAGTTGGCCTGCTGCGTTACGCAGTGATGTTGCAGGGGCGTGAGAGTGGGAGCCCGGGCGCTGCGTCTATCAACAGCGCGGAATCCGCAAACGATCTGTAACGAAGCGCACACATCGGGCGCACTAGGGCTTCCCCGAGTGTACACCCCTCACCCGCACTTCTATCCTGCGGTCCATGAGCGACACACTCCGTTCCATGGTCATTGAGCCGCCTTACGCGGCCGCCCGCCGGAACACCGGTGAGGCTCCCGTCCTCGGCTCCATCCTGCTGATCGACTGCCTCGACGTCCGTCCGACGTCAGCGCAGCTCAAGCCAATCGTAGACTCAGCTCCGTGGTGCCCCGTCTGCATCCTCGCCGCGGATCGTTGGGAGGTACGTCACATTCGGCGCACGTCGCGCGTTACCGTGGTCTTCTCGCTGGATGATGGCGTCGGCGGAACCCGCGGCATGCTGTCGGCTGTCGGGACGCGGCCGCACGCGACGCCAGCCGATGTCGCCGAATGGATCGTGGGTCGCACTCGGCTTCCGTCGCTGCGGCGCACGCTCGTCGATCTGTTCACCCGCCCGCTGATGACACGCGCCGAGGCGCTGCGCATGCAGTGGTCGGTGCGCGAACAGCTCGCGTTGTTGGGCGAATGGGATGCCTGCGACTGGCAATTGATGTGGCACGTTACCGAAGCGGCGTCGCGTGGCGAAGCGCGCGCGGTGGTGGTGCCCGATCTCGACGCGCGAGCGGATGAGTTGCTCGGGATCGAATGGTCGGCGCGCGCGCAGCTGGCGGGATGGGAATGGATTCCCGAAACCGCGCTTCGTTGCGCTGGGTTCTTTTCGAGCAATCGCATGGACGCCCGGCGGGAGCTTGGCTGCGTCGCGGTCCTCGATTCACTCGCGGTCCGTTCGCTGGCGGC
>CBQVAZ010000390.1:0-4121 GCA_967720205.1 uncultured Gemmatimonadaceae bacterium
AGCGCGCCGATGGGGTGAAGCGGGGCCAGGTCGTGGTTGTGGAACACTGGCAGGATGAGATCCTGCGGAAGACGAAACAGCCGTGACCGACATGACGCGCCTAACGGCGAGTCTTGCTGACCGCTACCGCATCGAGCGCGAGCTTGGCGAAGGCGGGATGGCGACGGTATACCTCGCGACCGACATTCGCCACGATCGCGCGGTCGCACTCAAAGTGCTCAAGTCCGATCTGACGGAGGCGCTGGGCCGCGATCGGTTCGTTCGCGAGATCCGCCTGGCGGCGCGCCTAACGCATCCGCACATCCTCCCGCTCTACGACTCGGGTGAGGCCGGTGGCTTCCTCTTTTTCGTGATGCCCGTGATGCGGGGGCAGACATTGCGCGACCTCTTGCGCGAACAACGCGAGCTCCCCGTGGACCAGGCCGTTCGGCTCGCGAGCGAAGTGGCGGACGCGCTCGACTATGCGCACCGTCACGACGTCGTACATCGTGACATCAAGCCTGAGAACATCCTGTTGCACGAGGGGCACGCCATCGTCGCCGACTTCGGCATCGGCAAAGCAGTCGTGGCCGCGGCGGCGGAAACACAAGGCATGCTCACACAGGTGGGCGTGGTAATCGGCACGCCAACATACATGAGTCCAGAGCAGGCTTCGGGCGACGCGGTGGACGGACGCAGCGACCTGTTTTCGTTAGGCTGTGTGCTGTACGAGATGCTCACGGGAGCGGCGCCCTTCACGGGCAAAACATCGCAGGAGATCATCACAAAGCGTTTTGTGCACACGCCGCCGGAGGCGAGCACGGTGCGTGCTACCGTCCCGCGCGCACTGAGTCATCTCGTCGCGCGGCTCCTTGCTCGGTCACCCAGCGATCGACTCACCAGTGGGGCGCGCGTCGTCGAAGCGCTGCGGTTAGGCGACGTCCCAGGGGCAGCACCGCGACAACCGGACGCTTCGGTCGCCGTGCTCCCCTTCACGAACATGAGCGCCGACCCCGATAACGAGTTCTTCTCCGATGGGATCACGGATGATGTGATCGTCGCGCTCACGCCGGTGCACGGCCTCAAAGTGGCGGCGCGCGCATCGAGTTTCGCGTTCAAAGGGAAGAATGTCGATCTCGCGACGATCGGAGCAACCCTCGGCGTGCGCTCCGTGCTCCAGGGTAGCGTTAGGCGTGCCGGCAATCGTGTGCGCGTGACGGTGCAGCTGATGAGCGCAAGCGAGGGAAGGCAGCTCTGGAGCGAACGCTACGACCGCGAGCTCGACGACATATTCGCCATCCAGGACGAGATAGCACGCGGCATCGTGACGCAGCTCGAAGTCACGCTCGGGCTTAAGCACGGAACCGCACCGCTCGTGGCGCCTCCGACGGACGACCTCGAGGCGTACCAGCTCTATCTACGCGGACGCGAGGCTGCATACGTCCGGTCTCCGGCGTCGCTTCGGCGTGCGATGGAGTACTTCCGGAAGGCACTGGCGCGCGATCCCAATTATGCCCGTGCGCACCTTGGTGTCGCGGATGCGAACGTCGGGCTCGGCGTCTATCAATACATCCCGACGATCGAGGCCGCTCGTGAGGCGGCTGCCGCGTTGGAGGAAGCGGAGCGCCTGCGACCGGATCTCGCGCTCGTGCACGTGGCATGGGGACAGCTCAAGCTGTACTTGCGAAACGACTGGCACGAATCGGAGCCGCACTTCCAGCGGGCGCTTGCGATCGATCCTAACGAGCCCTTGGCCCACGCATACGTGGCGTTGGTGAACGCCTACCTTGGTAACCTGGAGATCTCCAAAGCGGCTACAACACGCGCGCTCGCTGCCGATCCGCTTTCTCTCTTCATCCGCCTGGTTACCGTGATGGGGCTTCCGACTCGTGGGATTCCGGGAGCCGATTCTGTAGCCGCGCTCGAGGCGCATGAGACCGCGTTGGCCATGGATCCCAACTCGTTTATCCACCTGTGGATGTCGGCGGTCCGGCTGTCGGATTTCGGCCGACACGACGAGGCGGTTAGACGGTTACAACGTGCCGTCGAGCTCACGCAGAGCGGCCCGCTGCTTGTCGGCTTGTACGCACGCGCGCTCTGGCTCACCGGCCGGCGTGAGGAAGCGCTTGTCGTTCGTACTGAGCTGCGCGAACGAGCACAGCGTGAATATGTCGGACCGGCCGCGATGTTGATGATGCTGCAACTGGATCTCGATGACGAGGCCGCACTTGCAGCGCTTATCGAAGCAAACGTGGAAGCGATGACGGGGCCGACGGCGATCCTGACCACCGTCGTTAGGGAGCTCACGCCGCTACTCGGTCATCCGCGACTCGGGCCGCTGGTGCGCAAGCTCACACCGTGGGCGACGCGCTGAGCCCGTTAGGCGGCCTGGTCCCCCAGCTTCTTTCGCATTCGCTGGAGAAACCCAGGCCGCACGAGCCTGCGTTGCTTAGAAGCTGAGATCAGCGATACGGCGTCGAACAACGACCTGCGAGGCCGTTGAGAACTCACCGCTCTTGGCATTGATCTTGGCGGCGGCTTCTTGGCCAAGCGCCTGAACCAACGGGTCGCCACCGTCGATCCCTGCGAAGTTGGCGTAGTACGTGACGGTCGTGAACTCGCCGCTCGGAGCGCCGACGCCCCGTATCGCGATCGTCGAGCCGGCGATTTGTCCGCTCGCCTTCGCCTTGCGCAGCCCCGGCAGAACTTCGGCGCGGTAGTACGCGATGTAATCGTTCATCTTCCCCGGGAGCGCGCGTCGTACCGCAATCCTCCACACGAGTGCGTCTGGGGCTGGGATCGTTAGGCTATCGACCCGGTTCGTCATGTACGAGCTCTGCGTCAGGATGCACTTACGCAGCTTCGCGTTGACTTGCGCCGCGCCATCCCTGCCGAGCGCCTTAACGAGCGGCGCGTCGCTGTCGAACGCTTCCCACTTCGGGAACGGCGTAATGATGGCGTACTCGAAGGCGGTGCCGACCTGGGTGCCCAGTGTGGTGCGTGACGTGATCCCTGCCTTTTTCTGTGCGGGAATTACCTCGTTTCGCTGTATCTCCATCCACTCGTTTACCATGTCCGGCTTTAGTCGTATCACTTGTACGTACGAGCGCACGTTAGGCACTGCGCTCGTCTGCTGCGAATAAGCGGGAGTAGCGGTGCTCGCCGACGCAACCATGCTGATGGCGGCAGCCAACAGCGACAGCTGAGGAGTCCTCATAGCAATTTTTCCTTGGGAGGGGGGGAGGGCGGGAACTGCGGCCTGCGGTCATGCTCGGCGACGCTGGCGCGTCGCGGCGACTACCTAACTGTGCAACCGCGGGGGTGCGGAGAATTGACCGCGCTTGGTGTATCGTCGCAAGGACCGCCGCGATTCTCGTCGCTGCGTCTGGACGGCCTAGTGCGCCGCAACGACCTTTGCCTGCCCCATGATCCGCAGCAGCAACATTCCGCGCCTTGTCCGCGCCGGACTCCTGACCGTCGTTGTCGACGGCACGTTCTCGAGTGTCTTGAGCGCTGTGTTTTATGGGTCGACGGTTGCGCGGCTCTGGCAAGGAGTCGCCAGCACGCTGATTGGCAGCAAGGCATTCGAAGGTGGGACCAAAACAGCATTGCTCGGCGTGCTGATGCACTTCGGCGTCGCCTTCAGTTGGTCGGCCGTGTTTCTGTTCATTCTCTGGCGACTGCAGTGGATTCGGCGCATCGTCGCCTCTCCGTTTGGCGTCGCGAAAGTGGCAGCGCTGTACGGACCTTTCATCTGGATGGTCATGTCGTTCGTTGTTATTCCGCTGCTCACGCATCGCGCGCCCGTAATCACCTATCGCTGGTGGATCCAATTCTTCGGCCACATTCCGTTCGTGGCAGTGCCAATTGTCGCCTCGGTCGCCAGAAGCCCGCGCTCGACTGGACCGGACGCGCCGCTCACAGTGAGACAAACTACATGAGCAAGCACCTCTCGACGTTAGGCACGCTGTTGGCAGTCATGTGCGCGCAAACGGCGATGGCCCAGAAGACGACCGCCGTTGCCGACGGCGAAACACTGCAGGGCGTCGCGCTCCCCGGCAGCGTAAGCGTCTTTCGCGGCGTGCCGTACGCGCAAGCGCCCGTTGGCGACCTGCGCTGGCGCCCACCGCTGCGTCGCCCTC
>CBQVAZ010000391.1:0-4119 GCA_967720205.1 uncultured Gemmatimonadaceae bacterium
TCGTGGAAGTCGAGCTTACAGCCCAGGAACGTGCGGCCTTGGAGAAGAGCGCGGATGCGGTCCGCGAGCCAATGAAAGTCCTGGCGCTCTAGCGTGCCTAGCGAGTGACCGCCAGCACGCAACCAGCCGCGTGTCGGCTTTCGCTCGAGCGGATCGAGCGCGCCGCCACTGTTATTGATCCGGTCTTTCTTTCGTCGGCACAGTTCCACGCGGCGCCGCTGGACGTTCCAACACGTGCGCGCGTTGTCGTGAAGGTCGAGACGATCAATCCGATCCGATGCTTCAAGGGCCGTGGCGCAGAGAACTTTGTTGCGAACGATGCGCGGCCGGGCGAGGCGCTAGTTTGCGCTTCGGCTGGCAACTTCGGTCAAGCGATGGCGTTCGCCGCTCGCAAGCGCGGCATCTCCATGACAGTCTTCGCGGCAGAGAACGCAAATCCGCTCAAGATCCAACGCATGATTGACCTCGGCGCTGTCGTCACGCTCGATGGTGCTGACTTCGATGCGGCGAAGGACGCCGCGCGTTCGTTTGCCGAGTCGAGCGGCGGTCGTTTTGTCGAAGATGGCCGTGAAGTCGCGATCGCCGAAGGGGCAGGGACGATCGCCGTCGAGCTGTTGCGCGACAACCCTGCCTTCGACGCGCTGCTCGTGCCGTTAGGCAACGGCGCCCTGATCACCGGCATTGGAGCGTGGACCAAGCAGCACGCGCCGTCCACTCGCGTCATCGGTGTCGTCGCGCGCTCGGCGCCATCGATGGAGCGGTCCTGGCGCGCCGCCGCGCCAATCGCGACCGAAACCGCCGCGACGATCGCCGACGGCATCGCCGTGCGCGAACCGGTTCCGGAAGTGCTGGACGATCTGCGCGCCACCGTCGATGACGTACTGCTCGTCGACGATGAGACGATCGTGCGCACGATGCGCCTCGTCTTCGAATCGTTAGGGTTGATCGTGGAACCGGCCGGTGTTGCCGGCCTCGCAGCTCTGCTCGAGTATCCCGATCGCTTCCGCGGCGCCTACGTCGCTACGCCCTTGTGCGGCGCCAACGTGACCGCAGAGCAGGGGGCAAAGTGGCTCTGGGGACTCTGAACTAAAGTTCGCAACCGCCTGCTGACGGTTTGAAATTGTCAGCGATCAACCGCGTTTCAATCAGTCCTGTTGTTAACCCTCGCTGAGAGCTTGGAACTGATCTCTGGTAGCTGACAGCTTTAGTTAACAGTTCTAGGGCGACGCCGCCGCAGCCCGTGGCCGGCCAAGACAACTCCCTTGCGGCGGAATCCCAACATCCAGTTGCAGAATGAGCTGCGCATCAGCAGCTGTCACGCGGCTGTCGCAATTCGCGTCGCCGTTCGCAATGACCGCGGTGGCAACGATCGGCAGCCCGACCAGCGAGCGCAGGATGATGAGCGCGTCACCAGTCGTTATGCTGCCATCGCCGTCGACGTCACCTACGATCGCTGCTCCAGCCGTGACGACGAGCGTGTCGATGTAGCGCGCAGGTGCGCCGGCGATTCCGTCAGCGTGCACAGTAACTGTGTCGACGTACGTGCCGGGCGCGAGATCGTTCGTCGCGCGCGACCAGCGTAGATACGTGCTACCTGTCCCCGCGCCATTCGCCGTGAAGGCGTCCAGGGAATGGAAAGCGATCCGCGTTGTCGACGACGAGGCTGACCACGGTCGTGTGCGGCCGGTCGCGCCTAACATTTGCACGTACAGCGACTCGCTGCGCTGACGGGTCCCGCGCACCACGGCGCTCCGGCCACCAGTCGCGCTCAGGCGCATTTCGTTAGGGGCGGCGTCGATTGTCAGTGTGTCAACATACGTCGCGCACGTATCGCTCAAAGTCGTACACACAAAGATCGTGTCGATCTGAGTGCCCGGGCCGCCAACATTGGAGCCGTCGATGACCCACCGCAGCGTGTGACCGCCGAGTCCACGAATACTGCGCAGGTGATTCACGCTTGCACGCTGATTGAACGCGAACCACTCCAGTGTTGCATTGCGCGCGTCATCGAAGCCAACGCTCATCGAGTCGATAGCGCCTAACGCACCCAGCAGAACGCGATGCTGGCCGCCCGAGCGCGAGATTCTCGCCGAGATCTGCGCGAAGGCGTCGAGCGTGTCTACCATGGGCAGCGTGATCGGTGTCGCGTCTGCGATCGTCACCGTGAGCGTGTCGACGGTGCGTCCCGGCGAACTCTCAGGCCCTCGCCGGAAGTAGACCCAGCGGCTGCCGACGCCGTTTATCTGAGTTGTTGTGAGATCGACGATCAAATTGCCATTGGCGAGACGCGAGCCGATGAACAGTCGTTGCGAGCTACGCACAGCCGTCCACGACATGCTCGCATAACGCCCCAGCAGCGATAGGAAGGTGGAATCGACGTTCGACGTCACGCCGGTTCGCGCAGAATCACGGCGGGCTATGACACTCAGCGCCGCGACGTCCGTCGCCGGCGAGATCACGACCTCGACGACGTACGGTGCCGCGATCGATGTGCCGCTTGCTGAATACACGCGCAGCGTGTCGGCATAGCGGCCAGGCGCGAGGGTGCGCACGTCGATCTCATACGTGAGATACTCACCTTCGCTGCCTGTTCCCCTAACGATGGACAGCCACGACCGCCGCTGGCTCGTGCGCCACGTCGTGACGCCTGTGACACGCACCGAGTCGCGCGCGATAGTCGCCTCGCCGTACGCACGCGGGAATGTCGCGCCTCCTTTGGCGAGCGTTGCGCCGCGACCCGCGCTGTTGCGCACGGTGACAGCCACGCCTGACGTTGTTAGAGAGTCTACCTGAATCTCGATTCCCGCTGCTGGATCGCTGAACGTCTCACCAACAGTCCAGGTGACTCCGTCGTCGTTGGGATCCCCGTCACCGTCGCCATCGACGATCTGCGCCGGCTCGGCGCGTCCCGGAACGACCGAGTGGATGATGAGCGCGGCACGCGGCAGCCGGACGTCGTAGCCAGTCTTGCCGCGTAGCTCGAGCGTATATGCCTGGCCGAAGCGCTGCGGGTCCGCGACGGGCACCATAACGAGTACCGTCCCACTCCCGTTTGTGTTGCGCGCGTGCTGTTCGATCACACCGCGCCACTCGCCGCTCGTCACCGTCACTCGGCGAGCAGCCGGAATCAGGCCTAACAGGTTCTTGTGATAGCCGATGAAGTGCGCGCCGCCAAATCCGAAGTCTGAATTGAGATAGCGGCCCGATGTCGACGCGCTCATCACATCCCAGACCGAGTCGTACGTGCGCCCGTACGGTCCGCCCGAGTGCGGCAGTCCAACCGAGTGCCCCATCTCGTGCCACGAGGTTCCCGACCGCGCCCAGGACGCATTCCACATCGTCGCGAACGTCTTGGTGATGCCGTCGAGCGTCGCCGTGCGCGAGCCGCCCCACGAACAGCAGTCGAGGAAGGCGTTGAAGTGCATCGCCATTCCAACGACTTGCCTAAAATCGACGTCGGGATCCGCCTGTCTCGTGCAGTCGTTGAAGAGCTGCCCGAGATTCGCCTGATCGTTCACGACGTACGATGATCGCGCGCGCGGAAGCGTATACCAGCCGTAGACACGAGTCCCCTGAATGTTGATGCGGCCGTCGGAAACCTCACGATAGAAATCGTCCGCGCCGCCAAAGCTGTTGGCGTACATCGCTTCGTAACGACTTATCGGCAACGGTTCGTCAGGCACATCGTTGAACTTGCACAGGATGATCGCGTACGGACGCTGCTGCACTGGCCAATCCGGTACCGTGCTGAACGCCACGGCCCCTAACGAGGCGGCAGGCGTGATGCTGAGCGCCTGGAACGCCGCGTTCGAGCCGCCCGGTGCCGCGCGGAGCGCTGGTGATGCACCGCTGGCTCGCACTCGCCGTCCGTTGAGCGCGACGAGATCGCCTGCCGTGAGATCACGACCGAGCAGGGGTTCCACCTCCACACTCTCGCCGGCGTCAGTCGTGATGAACGCGCGATAGCGCGGGCTCGGTCCAGCCAGTGAGCCTAACGCCGTCTCCTGAGGGTCTCCCCAGACCACGTGCAGCACACCTTCCACAGTCTGCAGCTCGATCGTCTGCGCTTGCACCGCGGCCGTACACAGCAGCGCACAGACAAGGAAGGCGCTGCGGCGC
>CBQVAZ010000392.1:0-4105 GCA_967720205.1 uncultured Gemmatimonadaceae bacterium
CTGGCAGTTCCCTTTTACGGCGTTGACGGATTTTACGCTCCCGCCCAGGGTACTTTCTGCCGCTGTTGCTGTAATTAACCGGTGCCGTGGTCGACGATTGTGGGCGGCCAGAAAAAAACGCCGCCCTTTGTGGGGCGGCGTTTTCATCTCCGGGCAAACCCCTTACCCACACTCGCTAAACCCACACACGTGGCACTTCACGCATCCCTCGGCGTACTCGAGCTGCGAGCCGCAGTCCGGGCAGGTGCCGATGAACGCTTGCGAGCCGTCATCGAACTTCATCGCCATCTGCTCCGCACCTAACGACTGCGTCACCGCGATCTGCTCGGCTTTGGGGGCCTGCCCCGCTTCACGCGGGTCGCGGATCAGTTCCTGCTGCACGCCCTGCTTATCCTGATGCCACTCGTACAGCGCCATGCCGATCGCGTCAGGCACCGACAGCACTTTGTGCGGCCCGAGACCAACAGCTTTGTCAGACGAGATGCCTCGCAGCTGGCGGTGAATCTCCATGAGCGGGATGCCGGATCGCAGAGCGAGGGAGATCAAGCGACCCATCGCTTCGGCGTCTGCCATCGCCGAGCCGCCCGCCTTGCCGAGACTGATGAAGACCTCGAAGGGCTGGCTGCGCTCGTCTTCGCTGATGTGCACGTACATCGTGCCTAACGGCGTATCCTTGCGGATCGACGTGCTGCGCAGGCGATCGGGGCGTGCGCGCTTGGCGCGGCGATTCAGATTCTCGCTCTCCGAATCGAACAGCGCTCGCTTGAGCTTCTCGATTTCGGCGTCCTTTTCCGCGAGCTCGCCGTGCATCGCAGCGATCGCGCGCTTGGCTTCATCGCCGACGCCCTTGCGCTCAGCCGTCGCCTTTGTGGTGGCGCCAGTCGAGAGCACCTGATTGTCACGCGAGCCGTCGCGATAGACCGTGACGCCTTTGCACTTGAGCTGATACGCCAGCTCATAAATCGCTCGCACGTCTTCCTGCGTCGCGACGTTCGGGAAGTTCGTCGTCTTGGAGATCGCCGAATCCGTGCAGTCCTGGAAGGCGGCCTGCATGCGCACGTGCCACTCGGGCGTGATGTCGTGCGACGTGACGAAAACGCGCTGCCAACGCTCCGGGACTTCCGGGAAGTGGATGTGTCCCTGCGACGCAATGTTCTCCATCAGCTCGTCGGAGTACCACCCTTCGCGTTTAGCCACGGCGACGAAGTCTTCGTTCACGTCAGGCATCATGACGCCCGCCTGATTGCGCATGAACGCGACGGCAAAGATCGGCTCGATGCCTGACGAGCAGCCGGCGATGATGGAGATCGTTCCCGTAGGAGCGACGGTCGTGACGTTGCAGTTGCGCAGCGTCAGTGCCGGGCGTATGCGCTGCCCCTGCGCGTCCTTGGCGGCGGTAGCGTCCGGCCCCCAGATCGAGCGCGCCCACTCCGGGAATGTGCCGCGTGCATTCGCCAGACGCTCGCTTTCGCTCTTGGCTTCGCTGTCGACGAACAGCATGAGCTTGCGCCCGAATTCTACGCCCTGCTCCGAGTCGTAGGGAATGCCGAGCCTAACGAGCGCGTCGGCGAAGCCCATGACGCCCAGGCCGATCCGGCGGATGCGCTTGGAGAGGTGATCGATCTCAGGCAGCGGGTACTTGTTGACGTCGATGATGTTGTCCAGGAAGTGCGTCGTTAGGTGCACGTCGCGACGCAGCGCTTCCCAATCCATCTTGCCGTCTTTCGCATAGAACCCGACGTTGATCGAGCCCAGGTTGCACACATCGTAGGAGAGCAGCGGCTGCTCACCGCACGGATTCGTCGCCTCGTAATCCCCGAGGTGTGGCACCGGGTTGAAGCGATTCGCTTCGTCGATGAAGAAGCAGCCCGGCTCACCGGTGCGCCACGCGCCTTCGATCATCTTATCCCACACGGCGCGGGCTTCGAGCTGACCCACGATCGCGCCTGACGACGGATCGATGAGATCGTACGACGCGCCCGTATGAACCGCGCGCATGAACGAGTCGGTGACCGCGACCGAGATGTTGAAATTCGTCACCTGCGTCAGGTCTTCCTTGCAGGTGATGAAATCCATGATGTCCGGATGATCGACGCGCAGGATGCCCATATTCGCGCCGCGACGCGTGCCGCCTTGCTTCACCGCATCCGTCGACGCGTCATAGAGCTTCATGAAGGAGACCGGGCCCGACGCAACGCCTGTCGTCGAGCGAACCATCGATCCCTTTGGACGCAGACGCGAGAACGAAAAGCCCGTTCCGCCACCGGACTGATGGATCAGCGCCATCGAGCGCAGCGTGTCGTAGATTCCGTTCCTCCCATTCGACAGGGCGTCTCCGACCGGCAGAACGAAGCACGCCGAGAGTTGGCCTAACGGGCGACCCGCGTTCATCAGCGTGGGCGAGTTGGGGACGAAGCGCTGCTGCGTCATCAGCCGATAAAACTCTTCGGCGACGCCGGCGACCGTGGCCTCCGAGGCGCCATAGCGCCTATCTGCCTCCGCGACGACTGTTGCCACCCGCCAGAAGAGCTGCTCCGCGCTCTCCACCGGCTTCCCCTTCTCGTCACGGACGAGATAGCGCTTTTCGAGAACCGTGCGAGCGTTCTCAGAGAGCGGCGCGGGACCAGGAGGAGGCGTGGTCGGAAGTGGCATTTCGGCGTCCCTTGAGATCAGCGAGAAAAAAAAAGCGAACCGGGTGGGTTCAGGTGGGCGCGCATTGTATGCATACTAGTGATTCCGCGCCAGTGCAATCGTAACCCCTTACATACACAACAGTTACAATACCCATATCACGAATTTCGTTCCGAACGACGATATCCACGGCGACCTCAGGTTAGGGGGGTCTAAGCGACGCCCTAAACTGCCAGCTAAAGCTGTCAGCTAACAGCTTCCAGCCGCCAGCTGACAGCAGCTGTCAGCTTCGGTTCCTTCGGCCAAGGGCGCGGAAATAGGCCTCCAGGCCGTCCGCTACGCCCCGTGCATACGCTTGCTGGAACTCAGCCGTCCGGAGCCATGCCTCCTGCTCCGGAATCATCAGGAAGGCTCCTTCGCAGAGCACTGAAGGCATCCACGTCTGCCGGACCACGGCGAGGTTGTCGTAGAAGATCCCAAGGTCACGCAGGCCCATCTGCTGGACCATGCCGGCCTGGACCTCGCGCGCCAGCGGGGCCGACTGGGGTTGGAAGAAGTAGGTACCCGCCCCATGCGCTGTGAACGGGTTCACGCCATCAGGCAGTGCGTTGAGGTGAATGGAGACGAAGGCATGCGCGTTGGCGCGCCGCGCGATCACTGGCCGATCCGCGAGCGCCACGGGGGCAAGCGTCGTTCTCGTTAGCACCACGCGCGCGCCGCGCCGCTGTAGCTCGTCGCGCAAACGCTCGGCGATCGGGAGTACCGCATCCCCCTCGTACAGACCCGTCGGCCCCGTCGCTCCCACAGGCGGATGCCCGGGATCGACGGCAATCGTTAGGCCCTCCAGCGCTCGGCCGCCGGAAATCCTCGGCGGCCGGCGCACCCGGACGACCATTGCGCCCGGTTGCCAGCGCACATGGTAGCCGTACGGGTCGGTTGCGAGATGCAGGACGACCTGGCCGCGATCGCTCGCGAGTTGCGACCACGTCACGTTCCTAACGACTGACGTATCGCTGCGCAGAGCCGCGATGTCGATGTCCAACGTTGTGCTGTACAGCGTGATCGCGAGCGCGCCTGGAAGCTGATCGATCAGAAACGGAGCAGGTGCAGCCATCGGCAGAAACACGTCGGCCCATTCGCCGTCGCTCACCGTCGCAACCCGAGGGTTCCCGACGATGCGCCGCGGCGCGACGCTGCTGTCGCTCAACTCGGCAACCGAAGAGGTATCTGTCCAGACTTCGAGCTGAGAATCCAGCCGGATGCGCGCCTGATTGCCGACGCGTGCCGTCACCTGGACGATCGTCCCTGGCAGCAGCATCCACTTGTACGTGCCGCTGGGGACGGGCCGCGCGATGACGACTTGATCGGTGTCCGGGACTGAACTTGCCGACACTAGACGCGCGAGACGTGGCGTGGCACCTAACGAGTCTATCGGATGCTGAGCCGGGACCGAGAGCGCGATCGTGTCGGCGCC
>CBQVAZ010000393.1:0-4102 GCA_967720205.1 uncultured Gemmatimonadaceae bacterium
GAAACAGTCCCCCACTGGCAGAAAGGCGCGCTACTACACGATCACACGCACGGGACGAAGGAAACTCGGCGAAGAGATCGCGGAGTTTGATACGATCGCACTCGCTATTGCTCGCGTCCTGGGTCGCGTAGGAGAGTCCTGATGTCGTGGCTCGACGCGCTGCGCCATCGCGCACGTACGTGGCTACGTCCGGGTGCATTCGAGCGCGAGACGGACGAGGAAATGGCGCATCACTTCGACCTCGACGCCATGCAGAAGCACGACCAGGCGAGCGTGCTCAAGCGATATGGTAACCGCGCCTACTATAAAGAAGAGCGCCGGCGCGCTGCGGGGCTGCACCTTGTAGACGGCGTTGCCATGGACGCGCGGCATCTGCTTCGCTCCGTGCGCAGGTCGCCAGCGTTTGCAACCGTCGTGATCCTAACGCTGGCGCTTGGCATCGGCTTGGTCACGGCATTTGTCAGCATCGCGGACCACATCCTTCTGCGGTCACTCCCGTTCCGCGACGCTGATCGCCTCATGATGATGCT
Source organism: uncultured Gemmatimonadaceae bacterium (assembly GCA_967720205.1). Taxonomy (GTDB): domain Bacteria; phylum Gemmatimonadota; class Gemmatimonadetes; order Gemmatimonadales; family Gemmatimonadaceae; genus DASYRX01. The sequence goes on from CBQVAZ010000393.1 coordinate 531, forward strand.
CGAGGTCGATCCGTACGGCGGCTTGCGCACGCCGTCGTATCCCACTGTCGCTGACTGGCAGCGCGATCCCGGAGTGAAGGAAGCGTTGGATGGAGTCACGTACGTTAGGGGAGACGGCGTGCGCCTTTGCGTAGCAGCTGACTGTGAGTCCATCGGCGCGGCGTTTGTCGCCGAAGAATTCTTCCCGCTCCTGGGTGCCCGACCGCAGCTTGGCCGCGTCCTCCTCGCCGATGATCAAAGAGCCACTGCGCCTATAGCTGTCATGTCGCACGGGCTTTGGCAGAGGAAGTTCGGCGGAGACCCAACAATCGTCGGACGCACAGTCATTGTTGACAGTGCGGCTGTGACGATCGTGGGCGTTCTTCCGGTCGGCGCCGTGTATCCACCGTTCGCTGACCTGTGGCGGCCAATCTCGCAGTATCAACATCCCGAGGTGTTACAGCGGCGCGGCTTCCACGCGGATAGCCGCACGTTAGGCCGCCTGCGCGCTGGCGTAGATTCAGCGCGCGCGGCCGTGTTCATGCGAACCGTCGGCGCTCGGCTCGCAGCTGAGTTTCCAGGCGAACAAGCGGACTGGATGCCGTCCATGATTCCGATACAGCGGGAACTGCTCGGCAACGTTGGAACCATGCTGTGGACGATGTCCGCCGCCGCCGTCGCTGTGCTATTGCTCGCGTGCGCCAACGTCGCCGGACTGCTCCTGGCGCGCCTAACGAGCAGAGGTCGCGAGCTAGCGCTGCGCAGCGCGATCGGCGCATCGCGGCGGAGAGTCGTCCGGCAGCTGTTGACCGAGAGTCTCGTGCTTTCGGCGATCGGCGGTGTTGCCGGCGTGACACTCGCGTTCTGGAGCGTGAACGTGTCGCGTAGTTTTCTCGCGCAGCAACTGCCTCGCATAGATGAATTGAGCGTCGATTGGCGCGTGCTCTCATTGGCGGCTAGCGCAACGCTACTCACGGCGCTCGTGTGTGGGTTGTGGCCGGCCGTACTTGCGACACGTACACGTGGCTCCGACGCACTGCAAGCGCGCGGGATCGGGGCGATTGGCGCTCCGGCAGTCACACGCTTTCGCCGTCTGTTTGTGACGATGCAGTTCGCGCTTGCGCTCGTGTTGCTCGTATGCGCCGGATTGCTCGTGCAAAGCTTCCGGCGTGCAGCGGATGTCGACATTGGTTTCGATGCGCCGGGAATCGTCACGTTTCGGATCCGACCAACGTCAGCGTACGAACAACCGGCAGACGCCGCCACGCTGTATTTGCGGCTCATGGATGCAGCAAAGAGTGTCCCAGGTGTGGTCGATGCCGCGTTCATCAATCACGCGCCATTCGGAAGCGCTGCGATCACCACAACGCTCACGATCGATGGACGCTCGACGCTGGATTCATCAAACCAGGTGTTCTACAGAACGGTGTCGAGCAGTTATCTGAGCACGATGCGGATGACAATGCGCAGTGGTCACTGGTTCACTGATGCAGACATGCGCACGCCGGGCGGCGCATTCGTGATCAATGAGACAATGGCGCGGCTGTACTGGCCGGGGAGCAACGCGCTGGATCAGCGCCTAACGGTGACCCGCGCTTCGCAAAGCCGAAAGGATTTCGGGCAGCCGCTCGCGGGCACCGTCATCGGCGTGGTCGCCGATGTGCATCAGGCGTCGCAAGACGCAGCTCCGTCTCCAGAGGTTTACGTCCCTTACACACTGGAGACGTGGCCTTGGGGGAACCTGATCGTTCGTGCGCGCGACGGCGCGAGATCGATTCCGGCACTCGTGCGCGCGGTCCGTTCGGTTGAACCGCGTCTGGTGGCCGAAGGTGCCGCTGGCGAAAAGGACTTCAGCACGATGCAGGATGCCGTGAGGAACACGCTGCAGCCACGACTGCTCTCCATCAAGTTCATCGGCGCATTCGCAGCTTGCGCACTCGTGCTTGCATGCATCGGGATGTCGGGTGTCGTGGCGTACAACATTGCGCAGCGGACGCGGGAGATCGGCGTGCGCAAGGCGTTGGGAGCGACGAGCGCGAGCATCTTCGCATTGATCCTTCGTGAGTCTTCGGTGATTATCTGTCTTGGCACTCTATCAGGCGCGATCGGCGGATGGGCGAGCGCACGTCTAATTCGCGGTATGTTGTTCAATACCACTCCAGTGGATGTGATGGCGTACTCAGCGTCTATCGCGATACTGGCCCTCGTCGCGCTCTCGGCGACCGTCATTCCTGCGCGCCGAGCTCTCAAGCTGGATCCAGTCGGAGCGCTTCGAACCGACTGACACGTCGAGTGTCTCTCACGTGGAGCACGCGAGTCGCGTTGACACTCGTTATGTGGGCGGCGCTGGGTTGCGCAGCCGAGGCGCGCAAGCCCGAATCTGCTTCGCGCGCACGAAGAACCGGAACGCAGCGCATGGCCGACACGCTCGCTGCGATCAACGCCAAGAATGTCGCGTATCCTGAAGGAAACATCTTCCTCAATCGCGAGCGCGCCGACGAGCTGAAGGCGTTGATCGCTGGGCTCGGCGGGACCGAGGCGCTCAACAAACGACACTGGATGGCGGAAGAACGGCTCAAGGCTGGGCAGACTCGTGAGGCAATCGACGAGTTGGAGAAGCTGCTCAAGGACGCTGGGGTCTCGCACGACACGATCACCCTGCAGCTCAAGCCCGTCTTCGATCTCCTGGCGATTGCCTATCTGCGCCTGGGCGAGCAGGAGAACTGCCTAACGAACCCAGCCGCGAATGTCTGCATCCTCCCTCTCAAGGGCGCGGCACGGCACAAGCTCCAGGAAGGCGCGCGCGGCGCGATCGCTCGTTACACGCAGCTGCTCAAGCAGTACCCCGACGATCGCAGCTCGCAGTGGCTGCTCAACATGGCGTACCTCGCCATCGGCGGTTACCCGGACAGCATCCCGAAGCGCTACCTCGTGCCGAACTTGGCACCACGCGCCAACGATCCCTTCCCTCCCTTTCAAAACATCGCCGCTGAAGTTGGCCTGGCCGTCACGCAGCTCGCCGGTGGCTTGAGCGTCGACGACTTCAACCGCGACGGCTACCTCGATCTGTTCATTACGTCGTGGGGCATCACGCAACCCATTCATCTTTTCCTGGCCGACGGCCACGGCGGCTATGTCGATCACACGGCGAAGGCCGGACTCGATGGCATCGTCGGTGGTCTCAACACAGTCGATGCCGATTACGATAATGACGGTGACGTCGACATCCTCGTGTTGCGCGGCGCCTGGTTAGGCGAGGCGGGCAAGTATCCCAAATCACTTCTGCGCAATCGCGGCGACGGCACGTTCGAGGACGTCACGTTCGAATCGGGGCTCCTCTCCTTTCACCCCACGCAAACCGCCGCCTGGGCCGACTTCAACTTGGACGGCTACGTTGACCTCTTCATCGGCAACGAGTCCTACGCGAATTCGTTAGGTGGGCCCTCGCATCGCTCGGAGCTCTGGCTCAACAACCGCAACGGGACATTCACGGAAGTCGCAGGCAAGGTCGGCATCAACCTCGACGAATTCGTGAAAGGCGTCGTGTGGGGTGATGTGAACAACGACGGATTGCCGGATCTCTTTGCCTCCGT
>CBQVAZ010000394.1:0-4102 GCA_967720205.1 uncultured Gemmatimonadaceae bacterium
GACCCGTGATTGTCGATCCTTATAGTGACGCCAAGATCGTCGAGTGGCATAGCAAAAAGGTAGGGACGACCAATTCGCCCATCCGTGTCATCCGAACAGTCTCTTGACGCACCAGCAATTGAAGACGAACAAGGCCTAACGAGACAAGAAGCCCGTGGACCCACATAGCGACGCCAAGATCGTCGAGTCCTGGCAGCGCAACGCCGCTCCGTGGACCGATGCCGTGCGTGAGCGCAAGATCGAGAGCCGCAGTCTGGTCACGGACGCCGCGATCGTCGGCGCTGTGCTCGGTCGCGCTCCGCGCACGGTTCTCGACATCGGCTGTGGCGAAGGGTGGCTGGCCCGCACACTTGGTCAGCACGGAATCCGCGTCACTGGAGTCGACGTCGTGCCGGCGCTCATCGACGCCGCATCCAAGGCGGGTGGCGGCGACTTCCGCGTCGCTTCATATGAAATGATTGCGGCCGGTCGGCTCGAGTTGGCGCCCGTCGATGTGGTTGTCGCGAACTTTTCGCTCATCGGCAAAGAGTCGGTCGACAATCTGATCGCCGCCGTGCCTTCGATGCTCGCGCCGAGCGGCGCGCTCGTGATCCAAACGCTGCACCCGCTCGTCGCCGCCGGCGATCTGCCTTACGTCGACGGCTGGCGGGATGGGTCGTGGACGGGCTTCGGCGCGGATTTCAGTGACCCGGCGCCTTGGTATTTCCGAACGCTGGAAACGTGGGTGAAACTGCTGCGCGAAACGGGGTTCCGCGTCGTCGAAATCCGCGAACCATTACACCCGACGTCGCAAAAGCCCGCCTCGGTCATCTTTATCGCGCAAGTGACTGGCTAGGCTCCGCACGCCTTACTATCGTTGCCGACGTCATCGGTAGCGTCAACCTGAACGCCTGACGCTCGCCCTCATGCGGAGATCGGTCGGATGAAGCTCAGTTTCGTTAGGCGCGGCGCCTTGGCGCTGATACTCGCCACCACCCCAGCTCTGACCCTGGCGCAAGGCACCGGAACGGTGCGTGGCCGCGTCACCGACGCTGCAGCCAATCGCGGAATCGGCGACGTGCAAGTGACCGTCTCGGGAACGCGCGTCGGCGTAATGAGCGGTCAGGACGGAGCGTACACGCTGACTGCCGTTCCAGCCGGTTCGCGGACAATCACGGCGCGCAGACTCGGGTTTCAACTGGCGACGCAGACCGTTACGGTGCCCGCGTCTGGTACCGTCACCGTCGACTTCGCGATGAACCAGAGCGCGCTCAATCTGAGCGAAGTCGTCGTGACAGGTTCCGGCACACCGACCGAGAAGCGGAGGATCGGAACGAGCGTCGCGTCCGTTGACTCCGCGGTCATCGGCCGCGCACAGGCGATCACGGTCGATCAGGCACTGCAAGGTAAGACGGCCGGCGCGCAGATCACGCAGAACTCCGGCGGACCAGGCGGCGGTGGTGTTTCTGTGCGGCTCCGTGGCGTCAATTCTTTTATCGCAGGATCCGATCCGCTCTACATCGTCGACGGCGTAATCATCGACAACGGCTCGGCGCAATTGGCCGATCTTGGCGGTCGCTCGAATCCGCAAAATAGGCTGGCCGATCTCAATCCGGCCGACGTCGATCATATCGAAGTCATTCGCGGTGCCGCGGCGGCCGCGCTGTACGGCTCGCGTGCGAACAACGGCGTCGTGCAAATCTTCACGAAGCGCGGCAACATCGGGCGTCCGCGATTCACCCTAACGTCGCGCGTCGCGATGAGCGAGCTGCGCGAACAGCAGCCGTTCAACTTCTATCCGTTCGACGCGGCAGGCTTAGCGATCAGCCGCTTCAACTATCAGGACGACATCTTCGATCGTGCGCCTGCCAGCGAGCACAATCTCACTGTCGAAGGCGGCAACGATCAAACGCGATACTACTTGAGCGGCAACTTTCTGGACGAGGATGGCATCCTCAAATCCACGTCAGCGCGTCGCGCCGGCGGCCGACTCAATCTCCAGCAGCAGCTGAATCCGCGACTTATCGCCAACGTCACGGCGAATTACATCTCCACGAGCAACCAGGTGCAGGCGTTCGGCGAGCAGAACGACTATGGGATCATGGGGTCGCTCTTCTTCGCACCGACGCAGGTGGATTTCCGTCCGACAAACGGCATCTATCCACTTCCACCCTCGTTAGGTACCAATCCGCTGCTCGCGATCGCGCGCATCCGCAATCCGCAGCAGATCGACCGCTTCATCGGCTCGTCGAAGCTCACATGGACGCCGCTGACGGAGTTGCTGCTGGACTACACGATCGGCATCGACAACACCGGCTTCGAGCAGCGCCAGTTCGTGCCGCGTGGCGCCGTGTTAGGCACCGCGCCGCTGGCAACCGGGCGTTCGCAGTCGGTCTTCCAGGCGACCCGAGTGATCAACCAGGACGCCGTCGCTGCCTACAGCTGGAAGCCGTTAGGCGGCTTCACGCTCAAGACGACGGGCGGAGTGAATTACACGTCGCAGCAAGTGCGCACGACGAACGCGGTCGCGAACGGTCTGGCGCCCGTGGGCGAGCTGGTGAGCGCCGGCTCCGTCTTCGCCGCCGGGCAAAGTGAAATCGAACTGCGCACGCTCGGTTTCTACGCGCAACAGGAGGTTGCCTGGAAGGAGAAGCTCTTCCTAACGGGTGCGGTGCGTTACGACGCGTCGTCGACGTTCGCACCGTCGGAGCGTTGGCAAGCCTTCCCCAAGTTCTCAGTTTCGTATGTCGTTCGCGACAACGAGCCCGGAACGCTGAATCAATTGCGTTTCCGCAGCGCAATCGGATGGGCCGGCAGCCAACCCGGGATCGTGAACGCGTATTCGCAGTTCATTTCGTTCGCAAATCTGCCTTTCGCCGGGCGCCCAGGCTTCGTGAACGACATCACGTTCGGCAACCCGAACCTGCGCAACGAACGCGCGCGGGAATGGGAGGTCGGCGGTGAGGTCGGCGTGTTAGGCGGACGTGTTGGCGCTGAGGCGACGTATTACAATCGAGTTGTTTCGGACCTGCTGTTCTTCCGGCCGCTGGCGACGAGCACGGGCTTCTCACGCCAATTCGCGCCGATCGGGACGATGTCAAACAAGGGCGTCGAGCTGCTCCTGCGCTCGACAAATATCGACAGGCCGGATCTCGCCTGGTCTTCGACAGTGACGTACACACGCAACAAGAACCTCGTGGAGAGTCTGCAGATTCAGGACTTCCAGTCTGCCGGCGGCTACCCGAACCGGATCCGGGCAGGGCTGCCCGCGGGCGTGTTCTATGGATCGTACGCGGCGCGCAACTGCCTCACGGGCGCTTTCTTGCGCGACTCGTTAGGACGATACCGCCGAAGCAATCAGACCGTCGACATGGGAACTACGCTCGCCGCTCGTCAGGCGATCAGCGGCGGCAACTGCAATGACTCCTTGAACGCGGTCATCGGCGATCCGAACCCCAACTGGATGGGATCGCTGCTCAACGAGGTGACGATCGCCAACAAGCTGCGTCTGCGAATGCTGCTCGACGGCGTATTCGGGAACGACGTGATGAACCTGTCGACCCGCGCGCAAAACGCGGGCATCGCGAGCAACTCCAAGGAGTTCGAGCGCGAGCTGTTGCCGTACGGAGATCCTCGCAAGCTTCCGCCAGGCTTCAACGCGCGCACGCAGGGAATCTTCGAGTACTGGATCGAGGATGGAACGTTCATCAAGCTGCGCGAGCTCGCGGCAAGCTACCTGGTCGACTGGGAGCCGATCCGTCGTGTCTTCAAGAGCGGCGTAGACCTAACGCTGTCTGGCCGCAACCTCTGGGTGTGGACCGACTACAGCGGCTACGATCCGGAGATCAATCTGTTCGGGACGAACGCCGGCGGCCTTGGCTCAGTGCAGACGACCGCCGCTGACCGCGGGTTCGATTTCGGCGGCTACCCCATTCCGCGCGTGTGGTCCATCACCGCGCGCATCACTTTCTAACCGGCAGACACCAATGCGTGTTGTTAGGCAAAGCGCGGTGGTTGCCACCGCCGTACTTCTCGGGGCCTGCAGCCTCGACCTCCAGAATCCGAATTCACCGACAGAAGAGCAGGTCACCACGAGCGTGGACGGCGTGATCGCGCTGGCCAC
>CBQVAZ010000395.1:0-4097 GCA_967720205.1 uncultured Gemmatimonadaceae bacterium
TTGGTGCCGAGTATCGCGCTCGGCCAGTGCGCCCATTCGCGCAGCGTATGCTGATCGCCGCCGTACGAGCGGCCGATTGCTATCGAGGGAATGCCGCGGATCACGGCGGCGTTGGAGTCTGTGGATCCGGTGGCGAGAGCGTCGCGGCCACCCGTCTGCACTCCAAGCCACCCCTGAATGTCGATCGCCGTTTGCACGAGCGGATGCGCGCGGCGATCGCGCAGCATCTCCTCAGTGCCGCCGGCTCGCTCGTGGTTCACAACTTCCTTGGCGAACGTGAGCTTCTGATCCTCCGCTGCCTGACGAGCGCGCTTGTCGATTTCAGTATCCAGCGAATCGAGAAGCGTCGGGTTTACGGAACGAAGATCGACGGAGAACCACACCACTTCCGGAATGCCGTTGAAGATCGATCCGCCGTGAATCTGTCCGACGTTGTAGACAGCGCCGCCCTGCCCTGTCGGTATCGGTATCTCATAGATGCGTTGGATGGCTGCCGCCGCCGCTCGCGCGGGATGCGGCTTTCCAGCCGAGGTATTCGTGTGCGATCCCTGGCCGCGATAAAAGTATTTCGTCCAGTAGATGCCTAACGCGCCGTAGTTGATTGGCCCGAGCCCTCCGTCCATGGCGACGACAAGCCCGGGCTTCGGATTGTGTTCCAGCCAGTACGTCATTCCGCGCAGGCCCAGCTCCTCCTGCGTCGTCCCGATGAAGATGAGATCTCCGCGCGTCTCGACTTTCGCCGCGTTGAGCGCACGGATGACAGCCAGCATGTTCGCAACGCTCGCCGAATTGTCGAAGATGCCGGGCGCGTGCAGCGTGTCGCCGTTGCGGCGAACGTGCAGATCGGTTCCAAGCGGATGCACGATGTCGATGTGCGCCGCGAACACGACGGAGGGTCCGCCGCCGCGGCCCTTCCGTACGCCGATCACATTGCCGATCGAATCTACCGTCACGGCTAGCCCTTCCTGCTCCATCACGCGGCGAACGTACTGCCCGCGCTCCTGCTCGTGCTCGCTCTTCCCCTGGATCTCGGCGATGCGGACCCACTCCTCGACCTGACGCGGAAAGTTCTGCTCCAGCCACGTGAGCATCCGAGCGACCTGTTCCTGCTTCGGGACAGCCGCGCTCCAGATCGTGCGGGTTGGCTGGGCTGCCGCGAGCGACGGCAGCAAGGCTAGGACGGCAAGGAGACGCATGGCGAAGGCAGATTTGGGAGTCGGCTAACCGATCTTCGAAACAGATAGAACCGGGCAGGCGTAAGAATCGCCACGTTGACCACATCACGGGAGCCTTCGATGAAGCTCGCGCACTTGGTCTGTCTCACGTCGGTCATCACCATTGGGGCCACGGGCTGCAACAAGCCGCGCGAGGCCGAGAATCGCCAAGTCGAGCGAACCCCAATCGAACGGAACGACCAGATCGCGATCACAACGCGCGATGGCAACGTCGTTCTCGCGCTCACCAAGTCAAATAGTGTCGCGATGCGCCTCTCCGACTCGCTGCGGCAGCACGTCGACGCGGAGATTGCGAAGGATTTCAGCAAGGACAGCGCGGAAAGCGCCTTCGGTCGCTGGGTGCAACGCACGACGGCGAACTTGGTCTCCAAGGGCATGGGGATGGAGTTCTCTGTGCCGGTGAGAGAGATCAACGACGTTCGCTATGAGGATGGAGAGATCCGCTTCGAATATCGAAAGGATCGCAAGCTCAAGTTCCACTCGTTCAAGAACGACGGCCGATCACCGATGCGAGGGTTCGCTCCTGAAGATGCCGAGCGCTTTGTAGAAGCCGTCCGAGAGGCGATTCACGCCAGGAAGACCTAGGACTTAGTCGGACCAAGGTCGCGGCGCGGGCTCGTATAGCTCGGGATGACGCGGCGCGACGCCCGCGAACCGACCGGCAAGCCGCGCGAGATCAGCGGCAAAATCGCCGGTCGGTTCGTACGTCGGGCCGATAGCCATCTGTCGATTCGCGAAATCGAGGGCAGCGGTGACGATCGGCACTCGCGCACCCGTTGCAATGTGATAGAAGCCGCTGCGCCACGATGGCACGCGGCGTCGCGTCCCTTCTGGCGCGATGCCGAGAACAAGGCGATCCCGTCGAGCGAATTCCGCTACCGACTGATCCACGACGTTGTGCGACGAGCTTCGCACTACCGGAATCCCACCGACCCTCCGAAGAATCGGCCCAAAGGGCCATCGAAAGATCGAGCGCTTGCCCAGCCAGGATGCGTCGATGTCGATCGCGAGGTATGCGAGAATGCCGATGACAAAGTCCCAGTTGGACGTGTGCGGCGCGACGATGACGACGAACTTCGAGGCGTTCGGAAAAGCGCCCGTTACTCGCCAGCGGAGCACGCGCAGTCCGAGTAGCCCAAGTCGTCGGAGCAGCGGCCGCCGCTTGCGCGGCACGGCGGGCGGGATTTCAACGGGAGTGGTACGGGCGCTGGTCGTCAGCTCGGTTTCTTGTGGTGCCGGATCGTGATGCGGCCCCGCGTTAGGTCGTAGGGTGACACTTCAACCGTCACATAGTCGCCCGCGAGCACGCGGATGCGGTGCTGCCGCATCTTGCCGCCCAAGGTCGAGAGCACGTCGTGACCGCCATTTACCTTCACGCGGAATGTCGCGTTAGGCAAGACCTCGGATACCCGGCCTTCGAGCTCGATCAGATCCTGTTTGGCCACGCTACGACCCAAGAGCTATGGGCTACGGACTATTACGTCCTAACGTCTCTTCCATGTCGGCCAGCACATATGCCATCACTGCCATGGTCGCAACACACAGCGCTACATCGTGCGGATCGAGCTTGTCCACGGTATCGGCTTCGCTGTGATGATACCAGAAATACCGTGTGCCGTCGACGTTGAGCCCGAGGCCGGGCACCCCAAGCTGCATGATGGGACCGATGTCGGCGCCTCCACCACCACGAGTGATCGACCCCGCGCCGATCCGGTCGAGCAGCGATCCCACCTGACGCAGGATCGCGAAGCCGGCGTCAGATCCCGTGAAGCCAAAGCCCAAGGGCTTGAACACGCCGCCATCGGACTCGATCGCGGCGATGTGGCGATCCACCTCCGCGCGATGCGCGTCGCGATAGGCGTTGCCGCCACGCAGCCCATTCTCCTCGTTCGTCCAGCCGACTACACGAATGGTCCGTCGAGGCCTTAGCCCCAGCTTCTGCATGAGCCGTATGGCTTCCCATGCAACCACGACTCCGCCTGCATCGTCCATGGCGCCGCGACCCACGTCCCACGAGTCGATGTGGCCGCCCATGACCACCACTTCATCCGGTTTCTCGCGGCCGACGATTTCGCCGATCACGTTGCGCGACGGCACATCAGGCAGCGTCTGCGCCGACATGGTGAGCCTAACGACTATTTTGTCGCCGCGTGCCTGCATCCGCGCGAGCATGTCGGCGTCTTCGGTGCTAATGGCCGCATGCGGGATTCGGCGTACCGTCGAGTCGTAACGCATGCCGCCTGTGTGCGGCGTGCGCATCGAGTACGGGCCCACGCTGCGAATGAGACTGGCGACGGCGCCCGCCTTCGCCGCTTCGACCGCGCCATTCGCGCGGTACTGCACGGTGGCGCCATAGTTGGTGAAGGGAACGTTGAACAGCACGATCTTTCCCCGCGCGCGTGCGCTATTCGCCTTGAGATCATCCCAGCTCGACACGACAAGTACTTCCGCGGTGATGCCGTTAGCAGGAGTACCGATGCTGCCGCCGAGTCCCAGCATCGGCAGGTTCTGAGGTCGAGGCTCGAGGAGCACCGCCGACTCTGCGCCGCGCACCCAGTGCGGGACCATCGCTGGCTCTCCGCGCACGTTCTGCAGGCCGTCCTTTTTCATTTCGGCGAGCACCCAATCGATCGCGCGTTCAAGGTTAGGCGTGCCGCTGAAGCGCGGACCGAATCGCTCTGTCAGCTCGGCGATGCGATTCCACGCGGCGGAGTCCGCGCGCGCCGCCTGGATCAGCCGATCGGCGGCGTCGCCGTAACGTTGGGCGATCGCTGCCGGCTGCGCATGCAGGAAAGACGCGCTAACCGCGATCAGGAGAGCTATGGCACGAAGGACGAAGCGCGAGTGGGTCATGTCGTTAGG
>CBQVAZ010000396.1:0-4093 GCA_967720205.1 uncultured Gemmatimonadaceae bacterium
ATGGCGCTTTTGGAGGCTAGTCGAATGGCAGTCACTCGTCGTCTGTTAGTCGTGATAGTGGGCGCGCTCCTCTCGGCGACTCAGCTCGCCGCTCAAAGCACCGGAACCATCACTGGGCGCGTCACCGACTCGACGTCGCAACAGCCGCTATCCAACGTCACGATCCAAGTGCCGGGAACGTCTCTCGGCGCGCTCACGCGCGGTGACGGCTCGTTCACCATGACGGGCGTACCGGCTGGAGCACACAAAGTCAACGCGAGGCGCATCGGCTACGCCCTACAGCAGCGCGACGTCACGGTAACGGCAGGCCAGAGCGCGACCGTGCAGTTCGCGCTCTCTCCCGTCGCGGCGAACCTCAGTCCTGTCGTGGTTACGGGCTACGGCACGCAGCGGCGTGAGTCTATCACCGGCGCCGTGTCATCGGTGGACACCGATGTGGCAAAAGTTGGTGTGATCGCGAACTCCAATCAGTTGATTCAAGGGCGCGTGGCTGGCGTCAACATCGTAACGAGTGGCGGCGAGCCCGGCGGCAATGCGCAAATCCGCGTCCGCGGCGGCACGTCGATCAGTGCGAGCAACGAACCGTTGTACGTTGTCGACGGGGTGCCATTACAGAACGAGTCCACAGTGGCGGACGCACCAAACTTCGGAGTCAATCCGGCGCTGTCGCGCAGCCCGCTGAACTCGCTCAACCCTAACGACATCGAGTCAATCACGGTTCTCAAGGACGCTTCAGCCACCGCGATTTATGGCAGCCGCGGCGCGAACGGCGTAATCCTCATCCAGACCAAGCGCGGTTCCGCGCGCGCGGGTGGCATGGAATACGAAGCCTATGTCTCGGCGTCATCTCCGTCGGACAAGCTCCACTTCCTCAGTGGGAACGAGTACCGCGCATACATCCAAACGCTCGTAAACCAGAAGGTTCTCGAACCCAAGAGCCTCACTGACCTCGGGACGTTCAACACGGACTGGGAGGACGAGCTCACGCGCAACGGCTACGCGACGAATCACAACCTCTCGTTCTCCGGCGGGTCGTCGAGCACGAAGTACCGCGCGTCGTTGAATTATTTCGATCAGAATGGCGTCGTCGTTTCCAATGGTTTGCAGCGGTATCAGGGGCGAATCAACGGCCTGCACGAGGCGTTCAATGGGCGCCTGAGCCTCGGTCTCAATCTCACTGGCTCACGCGTGTTCAATGACTTCGTACCGTTCGAGAATACAGGCGGGTTCGAAGGCGGCATTTTCACGAACATGGCGATCTTCAACCCGACGTTCCCTGTGACGGTCCAGGACGCGGCCACCGGGACAACAAAGTTCTACGAGATCGGCCCGGGGGCGCAGAGCGTGCGCAACCCGGTCGCCCTTGCCAAGCAGGTTCAGGACGTCGCTCCGGAAAACCGCATACTTGGCAACGTTACTGGAACGCTCACGTTGCTGCCGACGCTAACCGCCCAAACGACGGTTGGCGTGGACTATACGAACTCCGTTAGGCGGACGTATGTGCCGCGGAATAACGCGCTCGGAGCGCAGTTCAACGGGCTCGCTCGTCAGGCGGAGCGCAGTCTCCAGAACGTGAACTTCCAGCAGCTGCTCACGTGGACTCCGCGCCTCTTCGAGAATCATGAGCTCGACATCGTTGGCGGATACGAATATGCCTCCTACGAGAACACGGGCTTCGAAGTGGAGATGCGCAACTTCATCACCGACGCGTTCCGTTGGAACAACTTGGGCGCCGGTGGGACAGCAACGCCGCCCGTTTCATACAACGAACAGAGCAAACTGGTCTCCTTCTTCTCGCGCGCCAACTACGGCTTCGCGAACAAGTATTTCCTAACGGGAGTCGTTCGCTACGACGGCTCGTCCCGCTTGGCTGAAGGGAACAAGTGGTCGGTGTTCCCAGCGCTGTCCGCGTCGTGGCGGATGAGCGAGGAAGGGTTCATGGCCGGAAAGCCCTTCGGTCTGTCGCAACTCTCACTGCGTGCTGGTTGGGGGCTTCAGGGTAACCAGGCAGTGCGCCCCTACGGCACACAGCTGCTGCTGCGCGCGAGCAACGCCGCACGCTACCCGTTTGGAAGCTCGCTCACGACGGGGCTGTTAGCGTCGCAGGTCGCTAACCCGGATCTCAAGTGGGAGACGTCTGAACAGGTAAATCTTGGAATCGATTACGGCTTCAAGGATGACCGCATCACGGGCGCCATCGAGTTCTATCAGAAAACGACAAAAGATCTGCTGCTCGAGGTGTCGGTTCCGCAGCCGGCAGTCGTAGCCACTCGCCTGGAGAACATCGGGAGCCTGCGTAACCGCGGTTTTGAGGCGACGATTGACGCAGTGCTCATCTCCGAGGGGTCGAAAACACTTTCTGCCGCCCTGGTTGGCTCCGTGGAGCGCAACGAGGTGAAGAGCCTCGGCGGCGATCGCACGTTCATCGCAACGGGCGGCGTGAGCGGCCAGGGTCAGTCGGGGCGTCTCGCGCAGCGCATCATGATTGGGGAGCCGATCGGCACCTTCTTTGGTCCGGTGTTCCTCAAGGTCGACGGTCAGGGCAAACAGGTCTTTGGCTGCATCAAGGCGCGGCCGGAGTGTGTGGGCGGCGAGACGACGACGCCGATCAGCGATGACGACCAAATCATCGGGAAGGCCAACCCCGACTTCACACTCGGTCTCAGTAACAACGGACGCTGGGGAAAGTTCGACGCGAGCTGGTTCTGGCGCGCTGAAGTTGGACGCGATGTGTTCAATAACACGGCTCTCGTGTACTCGACAAAGAGCAACGCGCTTCAAGGCCGGAACTTCCTGGCCTCCGCGCTCGACGACGCAACAAAGATCGGCGAGCCAGCCATCTTCTCGTCTCGCTGGATTGAGAGCGCCTCGTTCTTGCGCCTGCAGAACCTGACGCTCGGTTACACGTTCGATCTCCCCGGGCGCTTTTCGGCCATTAGGTCCACGCGCGTTTTCGTGTCGGGTGACAACCTGCTGCTGTTCACTGGCTATACCGGTTATGACCCTGAAGTCTTCGTCGGAGCCGGGCTTGCATCGCGTGGTATCGACTACCTGACGTATCCGCGCGCTCGCACGTTCACGACCGGCGTCCGTTTCCAATTCTAGGCTCTCGCACCTAACGATCTACGCAACCCGAACCAGTCATTCTATGAAAACGTCTTTTGTACAGTCGATCTGGCGGGTCACTTCCCGCACTGTGCTCGTCGTACCGTTGATTGCACTCGGCGGGGCGTGCACGGATCTCACCGAAGTGCCTAACGACGCGCTAACCCCCGATAACGCGTTCAAGACGAACGAAGAGATCCTGGCCGGCGTAGCGTCAGTGTACGCCGGGTTCCGCGATCTGACGTGGGGATGGTTCAATCTGAGCGAGGTCACGACCGACGAAATCGTCGTCCCCACGCGGGGAAGCGACTGGTACGACAACGGCCGCTGGTTGGAGATCTATCGCCAGACCTGGACCGCGAGCAGCGGCGCGGCGCTCGATGACATGAACGGCACCTGGAACGCCATTTTTAGCGGTGTCGCGCGCGCGAATCTCATGATCAGTGTTATCGAGAAGGCTGGCGGAGCATCCGCCGCCGCCACGCTCGCCGAGCTACGCACTCTGCGTGCGTGGTACTACTACTTGGCGATGGACCTGTTCGGTGGGGTGCCGCTGGTAACAGGCACAGAAGTTGGCCAGAACCCCCGCGTATCCCGCGACTCCATCTTCAAGTTTGTCGAGGCTGAGCTCACCGCCGCGCGAACTAACCTGCCCGACCGGCGTCCAGCTCCGGAGTATGGCCGCGTCGCGCGAGGTGCTGCCGACGCCATCCTCGCCAGCATGTATTTGAACGCTGGCGTGTTCAAGAAGGACCAAGGGATCAACGCAACTGCATACAACTCGTGCAACGTGCCCGTCGCCGGCGGCTCGAACGGTTGCCAGGCAGCCATCACTGCAGCGGACCGCGTGATCAACTCCGGCGTCTATTCGCTGGCCACGGATTGGAAGGGCAACTTCTCGACGCACAACGAGGGGTCGCCGGAGAACATCTTCGTCATCGCGCATACGAACCTGCCGGGACTCGGCTTCAGCATGCCGATGCGAACG
>CBQVAZ010000397.1:0-4088 GCA_967720205.1 uncultured Gemmatimonadaceae bacterium
CAGGGGCGTCTCTTCTGCTCGGGCTCTGTGCGCTGTTTGCGTGCTATATCCCGGCACGAAGGGCCGCCAGGCTGGAACCGGTCGCCGCGCTTCGTGTCGACGGATGACTCGTTAGGGCGCGCTGAAAGTTAAGGGGCAAGTCAGCGGTACCCCAAACAGCACCTGTCACCCGCCCGCCTGTGTCGCAGACAAACACGAACAATGCGGACTGCACAGGATCGGAGCGCGACAGCGATCAAAAAAAACGTGATTATGTTGGCGAACGCGCGGCGTTTCACCAATCGCCGCCTCTAACTGTCGTCTGTCGCTAGAATGGCCAACAGCTCTGCCGCTGTTCGCAGCATCGCTCTCCTCGCCGCTTGCTTCGGCGGGGAGCTGCGCGCGCAGACATCGGCACGCAGCGCCCCCCCGCCACCGCTGCCGCCCGCCGTCATCACGCGCGACGCGATCGGCCAAGCCACGGTCCGCGCCATCAAGCTCACTGAGCCCCTCACCGTGGACGGCAGGCTCGACGAAGAGGTCTATCGGCGCGAGCAACCATTCGGCGGCCTGATACAGGTGGTGCCCCGTTACGGCGAGGAAATGACCGAGCGCACCGACGTGTGGGTCACCTACGACGACAGGTACATCTATCTGTCGTGCCGCTGCTGGGACTCGGCGCTGCCGGAGCAGTGGATCGCCAACGAGCTGCGACGTGACACGGGCGGATTGCGCAACAACGACCACATCGGCGTCATGTTCGACACGTTCTATGACCGGCGTAGCGGGTTCGCGTTCTACACCAACCCGCTCGGGGCGCGCGCCGACTACTCCGTGGTGGACGAGGGCGGCTCGAACACCGACTGGAACCCGGTCTGGACCTCGAAGACCGGCCGGTTCGACGGCGGCTGGACCGTCGAGATGGCGATTCCGCTCAAGTCCATCCGCTACCGGCCCGGCCCCAACCAGACCTGGGGCATTCAGCTCAGGCGCTCCGTACGCCGCAAGAACGAGTGGGGGTATTTGACGCCCGTGCCACAGATCCTCGCGGGACCTCAGGCGCTCAACCGCATTTCGGCTGCCGGTACGCTCGTAGGATTAGACCTGCCACCAGCCGGCCGCAACCTCGAGCTCAAGCCTTACGCGGTCGCGCGCGTCACCACGGATCGCCTGCGGACGCCGGCTATCAACGACGACGTGAGCGGCGATGTCGGCAGCGACCTGAAGTACCACATCACGCCGAACCTCACGTTCGACGTCACAGCCAACACCGACTTCGCGCAGGTGGAGATCGACGAGCAGCAGGTCAACCTCACGCGCTTCAGTCTCTTCTTTCCCGAGAAGCGCGACTTCTTTCTCGAGGGCCGAGGGATTTTCGACTTTGCGCACGGCGGCCTCGGCGTCGGTTCTGGCGACGTGAGTGACCTGCCTTATCTGTTCTATTCCCGCCG
The DNA here is from genome assembly GCA_967720205.1 of uncultured Gemmatimonadaceae bacterium. Taxonomy (GTDB): domain Bacteria; phylum Gemmatimonadota; class Gemmatimonadetes; order Gemmatimonadales; family Gemmatimonadaceae; genus DASYRX01. Next base: position 1,431 of record CBQVAZ010000397.1, read on the forward strand.
CATCGGCCTCAATCGCGGGCGCGTCATACCGATCGACGCCGGCGGCCGACTGACCGGCAAAGTCGGCCCCTGGGCGATGGGCTTGATGAACATTCAGACGGGCAATGAGAGCGCATCGCGAACGGACGCGACCAACTTCACGGCGGTGCGGCTTAAACGGGACGTGCTCAAGCGCAGCACAGTCGGTGTGATGGCGACCAATCGTTCGCTCGCGGCCAACGATACTGGTTCGAACCAAGCATACGGCGTGGACGGCACGTTCGGGCTGACGCAGGACATCACGGTGGGGACGTACTGGGCCCGCACCAACAGTACAGGTGTTAGCGGCGACGACCAGAGCTGGCAGGGACGGATTGACTACAACGCCGACCGCTACGGCGCCAAGGCCGAGGTCCTCAAGGTCGGCGACAGCTTCAGGCCGGACGTCGGGTTTCTGCGCCGTGCCGACTTCCGCCGCTCATATGGCGAGCTGCGCTTCAGTCCGCGGCCAATGCGTATCAGGGCAGTGCGCAAGTTCACGTGGAACACGTCGGGCGAATACGTCGAGAACGGCGCGGGCCAGGTGGACTCGCGCGTGTGGACCGCGGCCTTCGTCACCGAGTTCCAGAGTAGCGATCAGGTCTCGATCGACGCGACACGGAACTACGAGTTTCTGAGGGTGGCGTTCACGCCGCCGGGCTCACCGGCTGCGATCCCCGTCGGCGGCTACACGTTCAGCGACGTGGGCGCCTCGTACACATTCGGCGCGCAGCGTCGCGCGTCCGGATCGCTCAGCGTGCGTGCCGGCGAGTACTATGACGGTACGATTCGCACCTTGACCATCGGCGGCGGTGGTGGTGGGTTCTCGCCGAGCCGCGTGTCGTTCAACAAGCACCTTTCGGTCGAGCCGACGTTCTCGATCTCACGCATCGAGCGTCCCTCCCCGTCCGCGTCGTTCACCACGCGGCTGGCGCGGGCAAGAGTGGATTACGGCTTCACGCCGCTAATGTTCGCGAGCGCACTGGTGCAGTACAGCTCCGCCGATCGCGCAGTGAGCACTAATGTGCGGTTCCGCTGGGAATACGCGCCTGGCAGCGAACTCTTTCTAGTGTACACCGACGAACGCGGCACCGAAGATTCCCCGGCGCCGCCGACCGCAGTGCGTGGGCTCAGGAACCGCGCGCTCGTTGTGAAGATGAATCGGCTGCTACGATACTAATGCGCTGATCGACGTTCGCGTCGAACATCGAATGACAAACAGTCCGAGCGCGCATAGTGACCACTCACGTCGAGCGTCATCTGTTCGCGCCTAACGTCGTCGAGGTCGATGTCGGCCACGAGCAGCGTGGGCTCCTCGAATACAGGACCGGCAACATAGGAGCCGTTTGGTGCGATGATCGCGCTGCCCCCGCGCATCACCCACGTATCGTCGCTCCCAGCCTTCGCAGGATGCCGCTCGAGCTCCGGCGGCAACGCGCTCGCACGCATGACCGTTCCCGCCGCAAGCACAAAGCAGCGCCCTTCGAACGCGTAGTGCCGGCTCGCGACCTGATGCATCTCGTGAACAGTGGGCCATACAGCGACGTGAATCGCTTCGCCGCTCTCGTGCAGCGCCTGACGCGCGAGCGGCATCCAGTGTTCCCAACACACGAGCCCACCGACACGACATCGCGGCGTGTCGACAGCGCGGAGCCCGGACGCGTCGCCTAGTCCCCATACCATGCGCTCTGTGTATGTCGGCACGAGCTTGCGATGGTGGTTCGCGAGGCGGCCGTCAGGCGTGAACGTGAGCAGCGAGTTGTACAGCGTACCGTTCCCAGGTCCCTCGTCCACCCGCTCCGAAATACCAACGACAATCGTTAGGTCAAGCTCCTGGGCGAGCGCGGCGAGTTGAGTCGTCTCTTTGCCGCCGACGACGATGCTGTTGGCGGCGTAGCGCGCGTAGACATCCTTTGTCGGTGCGTGATCCCAAAGCGCGACGTCGCGCGTCACATCGAGCCAGATGGGATACCCAGGTAGCCACGTCTCCGGAAAGACGAGCAGGCTCACGTCGCGCGCGGCCGCTTTGCGCGCGTACTCCGCGCAAGTGGCGAGAGCCTCACCGACGTCCGGCGCAGCCTCCGGTTGTGCTACCGCCACAGTCATGCGGCTCACGATGGATACCTAACGCGCCGGCATACTCGGCAGCTGACCGCGAATCTCCCCCATCGCCTTGCGCAGCTCCCTGAGCTCGGCGCGATGCGTCACGGTCGGCTGATACAGCGAGCCTTGCTGCGCTCCTGCGCCGTTGAAGCTTCCAGCCAAACCGTTGAGCCGAGAGACGATCGAGCGGTTCCCCGCCTGCAGGCGGCGCTGCACGGCGCTCAGTCGATTCATTTCGACGCTGTCAGCGGCCGCATCCGACTGCCGCCGGCGCGCCGCGATCGCGCTCAGCATCGTTGCAGCGTCGCGCTGCAGCTCGCGCACCTCGAGGAGGAACGTTTCGCGCTCGCGATGCTGCGCGAGCGTGAGTGGCAGCATGGGATCGCCTTTCACACGGACTGTCTGTGACACTTTAACGCCGCCTGCTTCGATTGTGACTGTGTACGTGCCTGGCGAGACGAATGGGCCGCGGTCGTCCGTTACGTGCGGCGGCACGGGGAGACTCGTGCGTCGCGCGAGCGTGGTGTCTGGCTGGAA
>CBQVAZ010000398.1:0-4081 GCA_967720205.1 uncultured Gemmatimonadaceae bacterium
TGTCGCCGCCGGCCTGGGTGAACCGGAGCGCTTGCTGTTGATCGGGCGGCCCGAAAGTGGACACGTCCGCGTGCGCGAATGGACGAGCCGCAGCTGGAACAGCGAAGGTGACGACTACGAGATCGACGCCGAGGAGCTGCTGGCGGGTTTGGAGCGCGACTTCAGCGCCAGGCGGGCCATGAGCGAGGAGATTTATCGCGTTAGGCAGTGGCTTACTGGCTTCTGACCCCATGCAACACACGTAGTGGACTAACTAAAGCTGTCAGACGCCAGCCGACAGTCACCAGCTGTCAGCAGTCAGGTCTGGCCGAGCCCAAGTCAGCGCAGCGACACTAGCGGCAACACAATTCGTGACGGCCGACGGCGGTCATAGTAGATCGCAACCATCGGTGGCGAATCCGGATAAACTTTCCGGTGCGTGTCGCGATCGGCACCCTGCACAGTCACGCGAATTCGATGACCAGCATTGAACCTCTTGGCCGTCGGGAGCAAATCGAAAACAAGCTCACGTGGCGCTGCCGGGAGCGGCGCAATGTCTTCGCGATGACTGCGTGACCAAGGCAGACCAAAGTTCTTGAACGGCGGCAGCGCGAGCTTTCGGTGCGAAGCGCGCAGAACGCCTTCGGTCACGTAGACAGATCGGCCGCTCGGATCAACGTCCTCCAGGAACACCATCGCATCGACGTCACGCGCTGAAGACGTCACCCACAGGTGAACAACCGGATGGCCGATCACCTCGACGGCAACATCGAGTGCAGGCGTAGTCCACGTGAATCCTTTGGCGTCGTTAGGAGCAAGGTCAGGATAGCCGATCGGACCACCATACGTATTTGCCCAGCGATTCCCGGGCCCGAGCGTCGCGGTGGTGTCGATCACCTGACTGTCGGCAGCGAGTTTGGCCGTCGGTGCCCGACGCAACAGAAAACCCTCGTTAGGCCGGCCGTCCGCGTGCGCTGCGCTGAAGAAGAGGCTCGTGGGCTTCGCTTCGCGAATCGGCCAGCGGTCAGTCGTGCGCCAGGCCCTCTCTCTTGGCGCATCTATCACGTGATAGCGCAGCGGCGGCTCTCGCATGATCCCGTTGTCGATGCCCTTGAGCCAATAGTCAAACCAACGCAGGCGTTCGCCAGCGAGATCGAAACCTTCGCTCTGCCCATGGAACCACGGGCCAATCACGAGTTTCTGCGGAACCGTTAGGTTCGCGTACCACAGCAATGCATCGCGCGGAAATGCGTCGTACCAACCTGCCATACCATAAATCGCGACGCCCGATGCGTTGATGCGGGCGAGATACGTCGCTGGACCGCGCTCGAGGTGGATCTGCTTCCCGGTGGCAGAATCCACACTGTTCCGGTAAGGAACCGCGGCCCACATCCGGAACACGTCGCGATTCGCATGATGCTCGGCAATCGCGGAGTCGCGCAGCACGCGGCCGGATGGCCCATCAACGGGAGCGACTCCGTCGAATCGCATCGGTCCCCACGTGAACGTGGCTGCATTGTCCAGGTTGTGCGTGAGAGACTGCCACTTGGAGAAGAAGTCGTCCCGGAACACCCCGCCCGGATAGATCATCGGATACCACTCGAAGACGTACATCTCGGGGAAGATCGCCTTGAGATGCGGCGGCGCCTGGCTCGCCGCGAACAGCTGCGTGATGCCGAGGTACGAACGTCCCGTCATGCCGACCTTTCCCGTGGACCACGGTTGCGCCGCGAGCCACTCCGTCACCTCGTACGCGTCGCGTGCCTCGTCAGGCATGAAAATCCCCTGCTGCGTACCGAAGGACGCACCGCCGCCGCGCGTGTCCACTGCTGCCACCACATAACCGTTCTGCAGCAATCGATCGATGCCACGTCCGAATCCACTGGCGTAATCGATCAGCGTATCGCGACGAAAGAATGCGCGGTTATAGCGGTGGTGGGTCCAAACAACCGGAAGCGGCTCGCTGTGCAGCACGCCGTTTCGAGTGGGACGCAGAATGTCTACTGCGAGTCGCACACCGTCTCGCATCGTTAGGTATTGCGAGCTTCGCCGGTATCCGTCAAACGTCGATGTGTCGCTGCCTGGTGCGACGCGCGGCGACTGCGCGATTGTCATCAACGGAAGCAGGGACAGCGCGATCGCGGCGCATCGACGAATCATAGCGGCCTCTGAATCAGTGTGGCTGACAACTAACTGATAGCTAAGCTCTGTTACCCGCCAGCTGATGGCTTTAGTTGACCTTGCCCCATGCGACGGTAGATAGTCCGGATTCGCTGAGTCTTTTGTTGAGCGCCGCAAGATGGCGGTCCAGCAATGTGCGAAGCTTGCGTAGCTGTCCGTTTAGTTCTGCCGACAACTCGGTGAACACGCGGTAGTACGCCGAGGGCGGTGCGCCGTCACCGCGTTCCAGGTTGCTGCGTAATCCCGTCAGCCGATCGTTGAGCTTGATCGGGAATGCAATCTTGTCCTTCGAGCTTTGGTTCTTCACCTGATACAGCTCGCCCTCAACGGCCCGTAGCGAGTCGGCGAGCGCCAGCGCGAGGGTCGCGATCGCTTTGGTGCCATCCGATCCATCGTTGGCGCGCCGCGCGCGATCGACCAGCTGCGCGGTGAGCTGACGGATCTCGATCACGGCGTCGTTGGCCGTCGTCGTCGCATCGCGAATGGCGAGAGCGAGTTTGAACTGCGCGTGCAAGTCGGCGTCGCTGACGCTCGGCACCCGCGGATCCTTGCGAACTTCGAGCGTCCGGCTGCGCGACACGCTGCGGCCCCCTGCCCAGCTCGTTAGGCGCGCTTCGTAGCGACCCGGTGGCGCCAACGGCCCTCGGCGCGGGTCGCCGCCTTCGAGAATGATTCCCGGAAAGACAGTTGCCCCGCTATAGCGCCCGTCCCAGTAGACGCGATGCAGGCCGCGGCCGCGCTGGTTGGACGTCAGCCGCCGGGCGAGGCGGCCCGAGACATCCATGATCTCAATCGTTAGGCTGTCCGCCGGCGTGGCCAGCCAGTAGTCGATGAACGCGGGACGCATCCGTCTGAGCGCCGGGTTCGGCGTGAACATGTGTGCGTCCGTCGCCGCAATTACGGCCGAGTACTGCCGCAGCGGCGAGATGTCATCGAGGACCCAGAACGAACGACCATGCGTCGCGATGACGAGATCGCGGCCCTCGACGACCAGGTCGGAGACCTGGACGTCTGGCAGGTTGACCGACAGCAGCTGCCAGAGCTGGCCGTCGTCGAACGAGACGTACACGCCATGCTCCGTTCCAGCGTAGAGCAGCCCGGCGCGCGCGGGATCCTCGCGCACCGCGTGCACGTAGGCGTCCTCGCGAATCCCGGTCACGATCTTGCTCCACGTCTTCCCGAAGTCGTTGGTGCGCCAGATGTGCGGCGCGCGATCGTCAAGCTCGTATCGCTTGACGGCGACGTAGGCGCGGCCCGCGTTATGCGGCGACGCGTCGATCCGGCTCACGCGAGAAAACGGCGCCAGGTCTTTTGGTGTGACGTTGCTCCACGACGTTCCGCCATTTCGTGTCACGTGCACGAAACCATCGTCCGAGCCGACCCAGAGCGTCTGCGCGTCGCGCGGCGACGGCGCGATTGTGAAAATCGTCGCGTAGATCTCGGGACCGTCCTGATCATAGACGATCGGTCCGCCGGAGTTCCCCAGTGTGCTGCTATCGGCGCGCGTAAGGTCCGGGCTGATCTTGCGCCAATTCCGACCCTCGTCGACGCTTTTCCAGAGGTGCTGGGAGCCGGCGTACACCGCGTTAGGCTCGAGCGTGGTCGTCGCGATGGGGTAATTCCAGTTCCAGCGCTCGCGCATACCGCCCGCCGGTTCTCCCATGACGAGTCGCGGATACGGCTGCACGTCGCGCTCCTGGCCAGGGCGCCTGTCGAAGCGCGTGAGCGTATTTGTCGCTCCGGCGTACAAGATATGCGGCGCGTTAGGCTTCGCGGCGATCGTGGCGCTCTCACCGCCGCCGACATCGTAGAACCAGTCCCCCGGCGCTGAGTTCGGACTCCGCAGATATCCGCCGTCGCTCGGCACGCAGAGCGTGGTGTTGTCTTGCTGCGCCCCGCAGACGTGATACGGGACATCGCC